>DASXLF010000499.1:0-17870 GCA_036496405.1 Steroidobacteraceae bacterium
GCCAGCCGTCCTCGTCAAAATAATTGCCGGCCACGTAGTAATCGAAATTGCCCGAGGAGCCGCCGCTCTCGCCCTGAAAGGAGCGCCGGCCGAAGGAGCCGCCGTAGCCCTCGATCTCCGTGCCCGGATTGTCATGACCGCTCTTGGTCTGCACCGAGAGTGCGCCACCTAATGTATTCAGACCGAAGACCGGATTGGACCCGGACATGAGCGTCACGGTGGAGATCGCCTGCTCCGGGATCAGATCCCAGTTCACCGTGTCGCCAAAGGATTCATTCACGCGCACCCCGTCCACGTACACCGACAGACCCTCGGGCGTGCCGAGCAAGGGCGAGGCGGTGAAGCCGTGGTAATTGATATCGGGTTGAAACGGATTGTCCTGGCTCTCGCTGATGCTGATGCCGCTGAAGTTATTATTGAGGTAATCGGCCAGATCGAGCGTCTGCTGGCGCTGCATGTCCTTGCTGTCCGCGGTCTGCACATTGGCGGGCACCTGGTTCAGTGGCAGACCCAGTCCCGGCAGCGGCGCGTTGCCGATCACGATGACCTGCTGCAGCTCCTGCACGGTGGCCGGATTGGACGGCGGCGCCATGGCGACCGTCTCCTGCGCCTGCGCGCGCAGCGACAGTAGCGAGCCACTGATGCAAACCCATGCCGACAGAGCCAGTAACCGTGTTGAAGGCGCCATGCAGTTCTCCGTTCTTTTTTGTCGTAACGTGACTGCAGTGTCGGGACACGGTTGCCCGTGGACCACAGAACGTATCCCGGGGTGGCCGGGAGATTTTCCCGGCTTTCTTCCAGCTATAAGCCTGTGTTCCGTTGGGGTAGACAGATGAACCGCGCGTGATGGGATTCGCACGGCTTCCATAACGGCGCCAAGTCGCGCCCTGGCATCTTCCTGGCCGGCCCTTAAGTGGCGGGCACGCGACGTGCTAGGCGCGCTTTCCCACCCGCTCCTGTTCGGCCGGCACGAACGCGCCGGGAGGAACGATGCCGGGGGTTACGTACGCGAAATGCAGGGCGTCGAGTTGCGACCACAGCACGTCGCATTTGAAGCGCAGCGCCGCCAGCACCGCTTCCTGCTGCTCGCCGGTGCGCGCGTGCTGTCTGACGTACGCGAGCGCGAAGTCGCTGTCGCGCGGCGCCTGCGTCAACCGGGGCGTGAAATAGGCCAGAGTCTCCGGAGTGATGAAATCGTAACCGCGCAACATGCCGGATACGCGTTGCGAAATGATCGTCGGCGAGAACAGTTCGGTGAGGGAGGACGCGATCGCCTCCAGAATGCTGCGCTCGCGCACAAAATTGACGTAAGCATCGACCGCGAACCGGGTTCCCGGCAATAGCCCGTTGGTGGACTCGACGTAATCACGGTCCAGCCCCACACCCGTGGCCAGCTGCAACCAGCGCGCCACGCCGCCGGTGCCGGGGGCCGTGCCGTCATGGTCCTCGATGCGGCTGCGCCAGGCGCGCCTGAGTTCCGCGGTCGGCAGCCGGGCCAGCAAGGTCGCATCCTTGGCCGGAATACGGCTCTGGTAGTAATAGCGATTGAGTGCCCACGCCTGCACCTGGCCGCGATTGAGCTGACCACCGTGCAACAGTTGATGAAACGGATGCAGGATGTGATAGCGCGTGGCGCCGATCTGGCGCAACTCAGCCTCGAGCTCATCAGCCGACCGGACCGAATCAGGCGTACTCGTGTTCATAAGGAAAGCCTCATGCCGTCGTAGGCCACTTCCCAACCGGCGGCCGCCAGCTCGGCGCGTTCGCTGGAATCATCCAGCAAAACCGGATTGGAATTGTTGATGTGGATGAGAACCTTGCGCTTGACCGACAAGTTGTTGAACGCTGCCATGGTGCCCTCGGGTCCGGTAAGGCTCATGTGCCCCATGCGGCGGCCGCTCTTGCTGCCCAGGCCCGCCCGGATCATCTCATCGTCGCGCCACAAGGTGCCATCGAACAGCACCAGCTCGGCGCCGCGCAGGCGCTGGGCGATCGAGTCGGTCATCGCCGCGCACCCCGGAATGAAAAACAGCCGCGAGCGAGCGTCACTGATCATCATGCCGACCGTATCCTCTCCCAACACGATGGGTGGCACGCCGTCGGCCTGCTCCAGATACAACGGCACTTTCCCCGGAACGGGGAAGCACTGCACGCTCAGACCGCTGGCCGCACCGTGCGGCAGCGCCAATGACTGCGTGCGCTCGAGTACCAGCACCTGGCGCGCGACGGTATCCGCTGCCAGCACTTCGAATATAGGATTGGCTTTGAGCACCGCCTGTACCTTGGCCGTGGCGTAGACCGTGAACGGCTGGCGCTCACGCAGCGTCAGCAGGCCGGCAATCGCATCCACGTCCGCACCCGTCAGCACCACGCCGGCGATCGGCGAGGAGCGCAGTCCGTGGCGCGGGTGCAGCTCCGGGGTGGCCTCGATCTGCTGACGCAGGTCCGGTGCCGCGTTGAACAGGAACCAGTGCTCTTCATCGGCGCTCACCGCCAGTGATGCCTGGGTGCGCGCGCGGGCTGCCACATCGCCGCGCCGGGCGCGGTTGCAGGGCGCGGCGTTGGAATTCCACTGCGGAAATCCACCACCCGCCGCGGCGCCCAGTACCAGCGCCTTCATGCCCTCGATTCCTGTGCCACGAGCCCAGTGTACCCGCAACACGCCGATTTTTGCCGCGCCGGGCTCGAACTGGGAACCTGTCGCACTGGGGTGCGCGCAATCTTAATTTTGTGTAATTAGCAAGGGATGCCATCCCGTACCTCGTTGGGATATTGTCTTGTATGGCGTCCGCACTGGCGCGGAGCCCAAGAAAACAATGACAAGCGCAACATGTCCGTCCGCCCGCTGAGCGCGCTCCGGTGCTGGGGCGCGGTGGTGCCGGTCGCCTTGGCCGCGGCGTGCGCCGGTGCGCCGCAGCGAGCGCGGCCTGACCCAACCGTGACGGCGCAGAGCTTTCAGGCGCGCCGCCTGGATCAAGCGCCCGACCTGCCGCCGGCCTCGGCGGGCTGGGACCGGGCGCAATGGCTCGAAGCGGCATTGACATTGAACCCACAGCTGGCCGAGGCGCGCGCACGCGCCACAGCGGTTGCGGCGGGCGAGCTCACGGCGCGGCAGATTCCCAATCCGACGCTCAATCTGTTCGACGAATATGTCACGGCGGCGGCCGGCGGCGCGGCCTGGCTGTACGGCCTGTCCGTGGACTTCCTGCTGCAGCGTCCGGGCGAGCGTGCACGGGCCCGCAATGCCGCCGCATTGCAAACGCTGGCCGCTCAGTCGGATGTGGCCGAGTCCATCTGGCAGGTGCGCGCGCAAGTGCGCCAGGCGCTGCTGGATGCGGTGCGCGCGCAGGATGAAGTACTGTTGCTGCAGCAACTGCTCGCTGACCGTCAGGGCCTGCTGGCATCGGCCAGGGCGCGCGCGCAGGCCGGTGAGGTCGGCGCCACGGAAATCGCGTCGGCGACGCTGGAATTGACGGCCGCGCAGCAGCGGCTCGACCAGGCGCGCGCGCGCGGCGCCGACGCGCAAACACGGCTGGCGGTGGCCGTCGGCGTGCCGACCTCCGCCCTCGAGGAGATCCCCCTGCAATGGCCGCAATGGGCCGACATCAACGCGCTCTCGCCGTCGTTGAATGACGCCTGGCGCGAGCAGGCCCTGGTCGCCCGCCCCGATCTGGTACGAACCCTGCGCGAATACGACCTGGCCGAGAACACTCTGCGTTCGGAAGTGGCGCGACGGTGGCCCGCGATTCACCTGGAGCCCGGATACGCCTGGGACCGCGGCGGCGTGCACGAGAACCAACTGAACGAGAACCTGCGGGATAACGAGCTGGGGCTGAGCATGGAGCTGCCCATATTCAATCGCAATCAGGGGCCGATCGGCGAGGCGGTGGCGCGGCGCGAACTGGCCGCGCGCCATCTGGTGGCGGTGCAGGCGCAGCTGTTGGGCGAGATCGAGCGCGCCGAGCGCGCCTGGCCCCGGGCCCGCGAAGGCTGGCAGAACGCCGTGGCCGCGGCGGCCACGGCGCAGCGGCAGAGTGAGGCCGAGCAGCGCTCGCTCAAAGCCGGAGCCTCGGACCGCCCCAGCGCGCTGGCGGCGCACAGCGCCGCGCTCGACTCGCAGCTGCTGGTGCTGCAATCCGCGTACGAGGCGCAATCGGCGTTCGCGGCCCTGGAGGATGCCTATCGGCGGCCGCTGCAAGGGCCGGAGTGCGCGCTGCCAATGACCTGGCGCTCGGAGTAACCCCAATGCCACGAATCATTCCGGTGTTGTGCAGCGTGCTCGGCCTGATGCTGTGTGGACAGGTGGGCGCCGATGACGACGATGACGCACCCGCCAACACGACGGTGGATACCGCCAAGCCCGCGCTGAGCGTCGAGCAGCAGCAGGCCGTCGGCCTCACAGTGCTGCATCCCCTGCCGGCCAGCGGCGGTGAGCAGATCGACGGCTATGGCGTGGTGCTCGATCCGACCGTACTGGTGGCGGACGTCGGCCGCCTGCAGAGCACCCGCGCCGCGGAGCGCGCCGCCAGCACCGAGGCGCAACGTCTGTCCGGTCTTTACAAAGGCGCGGCCGATACCTCGCTGCGATCCGTGGAGAGTGCGCAGGCGGCGCAGATCGAAGCGCAAACGCAGGCGCAGGTCGCCAGCTCAACCTTCGCTTTGCAGTGGGGGCCGGTCGGCAAGCTGTCGGATGCGCAGCGTGCCAGTCTGATCGATGCGCTGACCAGCGGGCGCAGCGTGCTGTTGCGCGCCGACCTGCCGGGACGGCTGCGTCTGGGAACCGTGCCGCAAACCGCGGAGCTCACGATCGACGGCACGCAGGTGCCGGCACGCGTGCTGGGCACACTGGCGCGCAGCGGTAATGAGTCGCAAAGCGTCGCCCTGCTGTTGCAGAGCGATCGTGCGCCGCCGGGTTTGGGCAGCGGCGCGCGCGTGCTGGTGACCTTGCACGGCGCCGCCAACAGCGGCGTGCTGGTTCCCGATGCCGCGCTGCTCTATGGCGACCAGGGCCCCTATGTATACCGCCGGCTCCCCGCGCGCGATAAGGATGGCAGGCAACAGTACGCGCCGGCAGCGGTAAAACTCATCCAGGCAGCGGGCAGCGCCTGGATCGTGCAGGGCATCGACAGCGACGACCTCATCGTCGCCAACGGCGCCGGCGTGCTGTGGTCTCTGCAGGGTCTCGGCAGTTTCTCGGCCGAGGAAGAGGACCACGACTAGCTCATGCTGGCCTTCATCGTCCGCGCATCACTGGCGAATCCGCGGATCATCACCGCGTTGTCGATATTGGTGGCGCTGCTGGGGGCAGCCGCGCTGGTGCACGCGCAGTTCGACGTTTTCCCCGACTTCGCGCCGCCGCACGTCTTGGTCCAGGCGGAAGCGCCGGGACTGGATGCGACCCAGGTCGAAGCGCTGGTAACGCGCCCGCTCGAAGGTCTGCTTGCCGGCACCGCCAATGTGGAGGCGGTACGCTCCACCTCCAGCCAGGGCCTGTCGGCCATTCAGGTGGTATTCACGCGCGGCGGGGATCCCTTCCGTCAGCGCCAGCTGGTGACCGAACGGCTGGCCGAATCCAGCGGGCTGCTGCCGGCCGGCACCGGGCCGCCGCTGCTCTCGCCCTTGAGTTCATCGATGGAATACCTGGTGCACTTCGGATTCACCAGCGACCGGCTGTCGCCCATCGAGCTGCGCGATCTGGTGCGCTGGACTCTGCAGCCGCAGATTCTGGCGGTGCCGGGCGTGGCGCAGTCACAGCTGTTTGGCGGTGAATCGCGCGAGCGCCAGGTACTGGTGGATCCGTTCAAGCTGGCGGCGGCGGGACTGACGCTCGAGGATGTCGATACGGCCGCGCGCCGTGCCACCGAATTGATCGGCGGCGGCTATGTGGAAACCCCGACCCAACGCATCGTGCTGCAGGCGCAGGCCGCCGGCGCCACGCCGGCGGCGCTGTCGCAGGCACTGCTGGCCACGCGCGACGGACTGCCCGTGCGGCTGGGCGATGTGGCCTCGGTGAGCGATGGCAGCGAGCCACGCTTTGGCGATGCCATGATCGGCGGCAAACCCGGCATTCTCATCGAGACCTCGACCCAGTACGGCGCCAACACTCTGGATGTGACGCGCGCGCTGGAACAGCGGCTGGATGCGCTGGCACCGACGCTGGCGCTGCACGGCGTGCAGTACCACCCGGCGCTGCTGCGGCCGGCCAGCTTCATCGAGAGCGCCATCGCCAAGCTGCGCAACTCGCTGCTCATCGGTGCCGTGCTGGTGGTGACATTGCTGCTGCTCGCGCTGCGCGACTGGCGCGGCGCACTGGTGTCCTTCAGCTCCATCCCGCTGTCATTGCTGGCCACGGTGTGGATCCTGACCAGCCTTGGCATCTCGCTCAACACCATGAGCCTCGGCGGCCTGGTGGTGGCCCTGGGCGTGGTGGTGGACGATGCGGTCATCGACGTGGAGAACATCACGCGCCGGCGCCGCGGCGCTGCCCGCGATGCGGACATTCGCAGCCTGTTCATCAGCGCCTCCCTCGAGGTCCGCCAGCCGGTGTTCTACGCCACCGTGGCGGTAGCGGTGGCATTCCTGCCCATCCTGATGCTCTCCGGCCTGCAGGGCTCGTTCTTCCGGCCTTTGTCGATCGCCTTTCTGCTGGCGGTGGGCATCTCGCTGCTGGTGGCCATGAGCGCCACGCCGGCACTGTGCGCGCTGGTCATGAGCCGCTATCAGCCCAGCCAGGAAGCCCCGTTTCTGCTTCGCTGCAAACGCGCGCAGCAGCGGGTGATCAGGAGCCTGCACGCGCACCCGCGCCTGGTGCTGGCGCTGCTGCTGATCAGCGGTATCGCCGGGATTGTGCTCATGCCGCTGCTGGGCGCGCGACTGCTGCCGGATTTCCGCGAGGATTATCTGATCGCTCACGCCTCGCTGCGTCCGGGCATTTCGCTGACCGAGACGGCGCGCATCGGCGAGCGCATCTCGCAGCGCCTCACCGCCATTGCCGGGGTGAAGAGCGTTGCCGAGCAGATCGGCCGTTCGGAGAACGGACAGGACCCGGATGCGCCCAACAAGAGCGAGTTCGAAGTACAGATCGATCCCACCAAGGGCTACGATGCGCCGCAGATCGAGCAGCGCATCCGCCAGACCTTCGCCAATTTCCCCAATGAGCTGGTAGAGATCTACTCGGTCCTGGTCGAGCGCATCGGCGAGACGCTGTCCGGGGAATCCGCTCCGTTCTTCGTCAGCATATTCGGCTCCGACCTGGATACCGACGATACCGTGGCGGCGCAAATCGCCGCGGTGCTGAAGACGCTGCCGCACAGCGGCAACGTGCGCCTGAAAGTGCCGCCGCGACAGCCGGAATTGCACCTGGAACTGCGGCCGCAGCAACTGGCGCTGTATGGCCTGCAAGCCGCCGATGTCCTGCAGACCGTCAATGCCGCCTATCACGGCACGCAGGTGGCGCAGCTCGAACAAGCCGATCGCAGCATTCCGGTCACGGTGCGTATCGCGCATGCCGATGCATCGCCGCAAGGGGTGGGGGCGCTACTGCTGCGTGGCAGCGCCGGTGCGCTGGTGCCGCTCTCCACGGTTGCCGACCTGCAGATGATCTCGGCGCGCAGTCTGGTGGATCACGAGGACGGCTTGCGCCGCCAGGTGGTCGAAGCCAATCCGCAGACCACCGACCAGCGGGGCTTTGCCGACGCCGCGCGCCGCGCGATCGCCACGCAAGTGCAGCTGCCGCCCGGGGTTTATCTGCGCTTCGGCGGTGCCGCGCAGGCGCAGGCCGCATCGGCGCGCGAACTGCTGTTGCACTCCGCGGCCGCGCTGGTGCTGATCGTGCTGCTGCTGGCGCTGGCTTTCGGTCGTGGCCGCCATGTGCTGCTGGTGGTCACCGCGTTGCCCAGCACGCTGATCGGCGGGGTCGCCGCGGTCGCGCTCACGGGCGGCTCGCTGTCGTTGGGCGCCATGGTGGGTTTCGTGGCTCTGTTCGGCATGGCGGCCCGCAACACCATATTGCTGATCTCGCACTACGATCACCTGGTGCGCGCGGAGGGCTGCGATTGGGGTCTGGCGACCGCGCTGCGCGGCGCCGAGGAACGCCTTACACCGGTGCTGCTGACGGCATTGTTGACTGGCCTGGCACTGCTGCCGGTGGCGGTGCAATTGCACCAGCCCGGCCACGAGATAGAGGGCCCCATGGCCGTGGTCATCCTGGGCGGATTGGTATCCTCAACACTGGTGAGCCTGCTGCTGGTGCCGCCTCTGGCGGCACGCTGGCTGCAACCGGCGGGTGCCGGCGAGCCATAAAAAAGGGCTGGCACCGCGAGGCGCCAGCCCTTTGAACACTACACCTGACAGATCGTCAGGCGACTTCGCTTCAGAACGCCAGGAATACTCCGACGTTGCCGGTCACGCCGGTGTTGGTATTGCCAAAATTGCCATCGGCACTGGTGGTGCTGACGTGAGCAATATCCTGAACCCAGCTGATTTCACCCAGCAGCATCAGGTTCTTGGTCAGGTCGTAGTACACACCGCCGGTGACCTTCTCATTCGCCGCCACCAGGGGCGCGCCGCTGAGCAGATCGGCCGCACGGTCAGCGTCATTGGCATAGGCCAGGCGGCTGACACCGTACTGAATGCCCAACTTCGTCGGTCCGACCTTATACGTGCCCTGCACCAGGTAGCCGTAAGAGGTACGGGCAGCGCCCGCGGCGTCCGCACCGAGGATGAAGATACCGGTGGTGCCCAGGCCCTTGGCGTAGTAGCCGCCCGCGACCAGTTCGAAGCCCGACATGTCGATCTTGCCGAACACGTCGCCGCCGGAGCCCTGCCAGCTGCCGGAAGTCGTCGGCGTCGGCAGATACTTCTGCTGCTGCTCGATGCCCGTGGCCGAGAAGTACACCTTCGTGTCACCGAACGTGGCCTTCCAGGCCAGCTTGGCATGGAAGCCCGGCGCGGACTTCGGAGCGGCAGTTCCCGGCCCAGTCAACGAATTGAGCGGGCTGAAGATACCGGCGGTGAGGTTAGCGCCACCGAAATCCGGCGTCGTGTAATCGATCTGTGACAACCAGTCGGTGTAGATGTAGCCGAAGCCGATGCCACCCAGGGTGGTATTGGCAGGATTCGGCGTCGCCGCGGCACCCGGGGCGCCCACACCCAGCAGAGTCATGTCATTGAGGATGATGTCTTCTTCGAACAGGCCGATCTGCCGGCCGAGGGTAAAAGTACCCATGTCTTTGTTGCCGAAGGTCATATAGACCTGGCGTACGTCCAGTCCCGCGGTACCGAGGGCGACGTTATTGGGTCCCGAAGCCTGAATATTCGGACTGCCGCCGTCATTGGCAACCACGCCCGGATACAGACCCAGGTGCGCCGCCATATCAATACCGTTCTGCGTGGTGGCCACGCCGAAGGTGAACGCCGCCGGCAATAGGCCGTTAGCCACGCTGGAGGTACTGTTGCTGCCGACTGAGCCAACGCAGGCGCCGCCGACATCCGTGATTGCCTTGGCCGAATCGGCCTTCTCGCAATTTGAGTAGATGTAATCAACGTTGACGTTGCCGTCGATCGAAAACGTCCACGAGCCATCGGCGGTCTTCAAATCCACTGCCGACGCTGGCAACGCCACGGACAGTGCACACGCTCCCGCCGCAATCGAGGCGAGCGGGTACAACTTTCTTAAGATATGGTTCATCGGCTGCTCCTTCCTAGGTATAGTTTTCAACGAATGTCGCTGTGTTGCGGGCCCCGCTATCCGCGTGGCGCGACTTAGGCGCCCTTATTCGAATGGCAAGCGATATGCCAACAGTTCCGCGTTTGATTAAAGCATAAAAGTCCGCTTTTACCCAGACTTCTATTGTTGTTTTATTAATACAGAATGTCTGGTTGACATAGTCGCCCCAGTCGCCTCTACAAGGTGGGACGAAAGCGCTACAGCGGGGTTACACCAGATTATGGCGCAGTGCCAGCAGCACCAGCTCGACGTCGCCCGAAGCGCGCAGCTTCTGATTGATCAGGGTGCGGTTGTTGGCCACCGTCTTGGCGCTCAGATTCAAGATGCGGGCGATCTCCGCGGCCCCCCGCCCGGCCACCAGCAGCCGGAAAATCTCGAACTCGCGCGCCGTGAGCACCTTGAGCGGGTTGTCTTCGCCCGCCAGTTTCGACTGGGCGATGGCCTGCGCCACGTCGGCGCTCAGGAACAGCCTGCCCGCGGCCACCTCGACAATCGCCTTGGCCAGCACTTCCGGTGCGCTGCTCTTGGTCACGTAGCCGCGCGCGCCGAGCTGGATGGCGCGCTCGGCGCGCATGGCATCCTCGTGCATGCTGAACACCAGAATGCGTGCCGTGGGATCGCGCGCCACGATGCGGCGAATGGTCTCGAAGCCGCTCATGCCGGGCATGGATAAATCCATGACCACGACGTCCGGCATCTCTTTCACATACAACGCGTAGGCGCGCTCACCGCTGTCGGTCTCGGCGACGATGTGCAGATGCGGCTCCTGCTCGAGCATGCGGCGGAACCCGGAGCGCACGATCGCATGATCATCCACCAGCATCAGCTTCACAGCCACGGCACTCATGCCGGATCCTTCGAGCGCTGCAACAGCGGAATTAGCGCCACGATCGAGGTACCGTGTGCGCTGGAACCATCGATGTGACAACTCCCCGCCAGCCCGCGCACCCGCTCGCGAATGCCCAGCAAGCCAAAACCGCGGCCACTCATGCGCTCATCGAACCCGCAACCGTCATCGCGCACCGTCAACTGCAACTGCTGCGTGCCGTCGGCATTCGCCGGCAACGTGGCCACGGCAATCTGCACCATCGCCGCTCCCGAATGGCGCGCAATATTGGTCAGACACTCCTGCACCACCCGATACAGCGTTATCCCGAGCTCGCCCTGCAGGTCGGTGATCTCATCGGCCATGTATAGGGTGCACGACATCTGCGGATTACGCTGCCGGAAGCCGCCAATGAGTTCACGCAAGGCAGCGCCCAGTCCCAGTCCCTCGAGTGCCCCCGGACGCAACCGCTGCAGAATGCTGCGTACCATCTCCTTGATGCGGCCGATCGCCTCGACGATCGACTGCGCGCTCTCATGCACCGCGGTGCCGCCCCGATTGCGAATCGCTACCGCATCGGCGTGAATGGCGGTTACGCATTGTCCAATCTCATCGTGCAGCTCGCGCGCCAGGTTTTCGCGTTCTTCTTCCTGCATCTGCATCAGGCGGCGCGTGAGCGAGTGCCGATCGGCGACACTGCGCTGCAGGGTTTCCGCCATGTGATTGAAGCCGAAACTGATGCGCGACATCTCCGGCAGCCCGAACGCCGGCAATCGCGCACCGAGGTTGCCCTGCTCAATCTCGCCGAGCGCACCGAGGATGAATTTAACCGGGCGCAGCGCATGCGCCACCGCCCACCACACCAAGCCGTTCACCAGCACGAAAAATCCGAACAGCAGCAACAGCAGGCCGCTCGAGGTGCTCCAGATCTCATCGATCTCGTAGGTCGGGTCGGGCTGTATGACCAGCACACCCACCGGCAGCCCGTTGTAAGTCACCGCGCGACGGCTGGCCTCCATGGGCAGCGAAGAGGTTCGCACCAGCCAGACGAACCAGGCCGGCGCCAGCGGCTTGCGCTCCCCCGGTTCCTCATTGGTGTCGAGCTGGTGGCCGTAGGAGTCATAAAAACTCACTTTCAGATGGCGCACGTCGCGCAGCTCTTTCAGCTGGAACAGCTTTACCGCAAATCCCTGTCCGAGCGCATGATCCTGGACCAGAGCCAGCTGCGCATCGAGAAAATGGCCGGTCAGACTGATGGTGGAACGCACTTCCGCACGGATGTCCTGCCGTGCCTGCTGCACCACGTATTCGCCACCGACCAGAGTCATCATCGCAATCAGCACCGTGATCAGCAGGCTCAAACGCAGCTTCAGGCTGGTGCCGATCGGCCCCGCGGACGGCTCTGCCGACGCGCTCAGCGGCGCCTCCGGCAACGCCAAAACCTGCGGAAATTGGGAGATCGGCAGACTCATGGGCAGCTCGTTGCGGACCCGGTTGTGAATCGTGCGGTCAATCGGCGCGGCACGCAACCAGCCCTGACGGCCCGCGCAAAAAGAACGGCCGGCAGGGCTCCGGCCGATACAGGAAGGGACACAGCAAGCCACACTGCGACATGCAGTGGGCGTGGGCTAGGGAGTTTTTCCCGCCAGTGAGCCTGCCCGGGCCGGGCGGGGGCCACGGACCCGGGGAGGCTACTGACTGACTATCTTCGGCAGATCAGCTCTTGAGCTTGCCCGAGGCCTTGCCCACGTGCGTCGCGATGGCATCCATCAGCGGCGGGCTCAGGCAGTCATAGGGCTCCAGGCCCAGCTCCTTGAATCGCGCACGTACCTCGCCCATCTTCGCGGGGTCGAAACCCTGCTCGATGACCGAGGAGACGAAGGCCGCAAAGCCGGGGGCCGACCAGCCCGGTTCCGACGACAGCTCCGTGTGCACGAAATCCAGGCCATAAAACGGATGCCCCGTGTTCTCGATGCGCCCGAACATGTGCGTGCCGCACTCCTTGCAGGCGTGCCGCTGAATGGCAGCCTTCGGATCCACCACGGCCAGCTTGTCGGCGTTCTGCGTCACGCTGACCTTGTCCTTGCCAACCACAGCGATCACCGAAAATACGGCGCCTTTGGGTTTCCAGCACTTGGAACAGCCGCACGCATGATTGTGAGCCGTCTGCGACTTGATCGACACCTTCACTGGATTCTGCGAGCACTTGCAGCTGAGCGTTCCGCCTGCAAAATCCTTTGAACCCTGCTTGATGCCGTTGTCAATCGACGGATGAAGTGAGATTGCCATTTTTTTACCTCCGATCGCTGATGATGGCAGGCATGCCATCGTTGAACTGTAAATAAATCATTGCATCGTCTCAAAAAACAGCTAGCGCTGCGCGCGCCATGTTCCAGCCGCAGCAGGCCCGGGGGCGGCTTCGGCGGCGAGCGCGCCGTCCGCCTCCTCGCCCTCCCGCGTTACGCGGCCAATATCAGGGCGCCCGAGTCCATGGCGATGCATTTTTCGATACACCGTCTTGCGGCTCAGATTCAGGCGCGCCGCCACGGCACTGACGTTCCAGTTGCACGCCTCGAGCGTGCGCCGCAGGGCATCGCATTCGGCGCTGCCCAATACGCTGCCGTCACCATCATTGGCGATCGCCGGCGCGTCGGCCGGCTGCGCGCGGCTGTGATTGCGCCCACCCGTGAGCCACGCCTCGTCGAAGTCCTCGAGACTCAGATAGTCGGACTCCCGCAATGCCAGCATGGTACACAGCACGTTGCGCAGTTGCCGCAAATTTCCCGGCCAGGAATATCCGGCCAGCCGCTGCACCAGGGCTTCTTCGATCTGAACCGGCGTGCGTTCCCCGGCCTCGATGCGCAGCAGGCAGCGCACCACGTCGGCGGCATCCTTGCGGTCCCGCAATGCTGGAATGGTGAGTGAAATACCGTTGAGGCGATAGTATAGATCGTCGCGGAACAATCCCTTGGCGATCATGTCCGCCGGTTCGCGATGCGTGGCACTGATGACGCGTATGTCCACCGCTAGCGGCTTGTGGCCGCCCAGCGGCATGACCTCACGTTCCTCGATGACGGTCAACAACCGCGCCTGCAATGGCATGGGCATATCACCGATCTCATCGAGGAACAGCGTGCCGCCATTCGCCTGCAATACCCGGCCGATGTTGCCTTCGCGAGCGGCGCCGGTGAATGCCCCGGCCTTGTAGCCGAACAATTCACTCTCGATCAGCAGTTCCGGTATGGCGGCGCAGTTGACTGCCACGAAGGGCTTGTCGGCGCGCTTGCTGGCGTTGTGGATGGCCTTGGCCAGGTAGCCCTTGCCAGTGCCGGTCTCACCGAGCAGCAATACCGATATGTCGCGATTGAGTATGCGGCGCAGCGTCTGCACATTGCGCATCATCAAGGGATCGGTGGATTCCATCACGTCCAGCACGTCGGCGGCCGTCCTGGCGCCAACGATGACCGACTTCGGCACGCGCCGGAACTCATCGGCCGGCGGTTGGACCATTGCAAACAGGCCGCGATGCCCGCCGCGCGTTGCCATGGGTTCGGGCCGAAAACCGTGCCGCACGCTCATGTGCAGCAGAGCGGCCAGCGGTGCATCCAGCACGGTGCCAATCGCGTGCCCGCACAGGGACTTGTGGTCGGCATAGCCGAGCTGCTCGAGCGCGCTGCGATTGGCGCCCATGATGGTGCCGCCCTCGTCGAAGGCCAGCACGCCTTCCCCCGGAGTGCTGACGAATTCCGCGCAGCGATGGAAGCGCAGCACGAAGTAAGGTCGGCACGCCTGCAGCAGCGCGCGATTCTCGATGTTCTGCGCGGCGATTTCGACCAGCGCCAGGGTATGCGTCTGGGCACCAGTGGAACAGCCGGAGATGTCCAACGCTGCGATCACTCTGCCCTGCAGGTCAAAGATGGGTGCGGCCGAACAGGTCAGGTCCGTGTTCTGCGCCAGAAAATGATCGGAGCGGTGAATGACGATGGGCTGACGGGTCATCAGGCAGGTGCCCATGCCATTGGTGCCCAGTTCCTGCTCGCTCCAGATGGCGCCTTCGCGAAAACCGCTGCGTCGCGCGGTCATCGAGAACGCCGGATCGCCCACGTAGCACAGAATGACGCCGTCGTGGTCGGTCAGCATGATGCCGTATTGCGTGTGCGCCATCTGACGCGACAGGCCGAGCATCTCGATGCGCGCGATGGGAAGCACGGCGCCGATGCGTTCGCACCTGGCCTCGAGGTCGTTGCGCTCGACGATGACCGGCTTTTTGATCTGGGACGGGTCCAGCGAATACGTGGACAGGCAACGGCTCCAGGAGCGGCGAACTGCCTGGCCGATGGTGTTGCAGTCGGCGCCCTTGACGGCGGATTCGACCAGCCGGGCATGGCCCTGGCTATCCAATCTCAATCGCATTGTCCCCTCCAGCGCCGCCGCCCGGCCGGCGCGCCCAATCATTCCCGCTTTATTATTGATCGTCCCACCCGGCGTAGAGGGTATTACGAATGACTGCCGCCGAACAGGACTAACGGGCGAAAAACGCGGCAAAACCCGGCTCCGGACCGATGATTCGGCGATCGTCGCGCGCGCACAACGGACTCGCTGACGCGCCATGGTCAGAACCGGATCACCGAGCGGATGACCTTTCCCGCATGCAGCAGGTCGAAGGCCTTGTTGATGTCTTCCAGGGGCAGCACTTCGGTGATCATCTCGTCGATTTTGATTTCGCCCTGCAGATAGCGTTCGACGAACCCAGGAAGTTGCGAGCGGCCCTTGACGCCGCCGAAAGCCGAACCGCGCCAGACGCGGCCCGTGACCAGTTGAAACGGGCGCGTGCGAATTTCCTCGCCGGCGCCGGCGACGCCGATAATCACCGACTCGCCCCACCCCTTGTGGCAACTTTCGAGCGCCGAGCGCATCACGTTCACGTTGCCGATGCACTCGAATGAGTAGTCCACGCCGCCGTCGGTGAGATCGACGATGACCTGCTGAACCGGGCCGTCGTGATCCTTCGGGTTGATGCAGTCGGTGGCCCCGAGTGCCATGGCCATGGGAAATTTCTCGGAATTGGTGTCGACGGCGATGATGCGGCTGCACCGGGCCATTACCGCGCCCTGCACCACCGACAGGCCGATGCCGCCCAGACCGAACACGGCCACGGTGGAGCCCGCGGTCACCTTGGCTGTGTTAAGCACGGCGCCGATGCCGGTGGTAATGCCGCAGCCCAAAAGACAGACTTTGTCGAGTGGCGCTTTGGGATTGATTTTCGCCACCGAAATCTCGGGCATTACCGTGTATTCGGAGAAGGTACTGGTGCCCATGTAGTGCAGGATTGGCGTATCGCGATGAGAAAAGCGCGTGGTGCCATCAGGCATCAGGCCTTTGCCCTGGGTGGCGCGAATTTTCTGGCACAAATTGGTCCTGCCGGAGCGGCAGAATTTGCACTCGCCACATTCGGGGGTATACAGCGGGATGACGTGATCGCCCGCTTTGACGCTGGTCACGCCCGTACCCACCTCCTGTACGATGCCGCCGCCTTCGTGCCCGAGGATCACCGGGAACATGCCTTCAGGATCCTTGCCGGAGAGCGTGAAGGCATCGGTATGGCACACGCCGCTGGCGACGATCTTCACCAGCACCTCGCCGGCCTTGGGAGCGTCGACTTCGATCTCCTCAATCGACAGCGGTTTGCCGGCTCCCCACGCCACTGCGGCCCTCGACTTCATCGCCCCTCCGTGTACTGGGTAAACGAGGTTGCAGCCGGTGTGCCATCCGCTGACGTTGCGTAAATAATCTTTTTATCAACCAGTTACAAACCTAATCGCAGCTAAAACTACAATTGCTGGCCGCAGCCGAGTCGAGCACGCCACAATCGAGTGACATATGTGACACGGCAACAAAGCGGATGGCACCGGAACCAGCGGTTCCGGTGCCACAAGCGTACGGGCCGCTACTCGTCGTTGGTCGGTTCTGGGGCCGGCGGTGGGTTGCCGTATTTGCGCGACGGGCTGCCCTTATAGGCCGAACGCACGAAGGTCAGGACTTTCCAGAGATCATCCTCGGTCGGAATGATGGTGCCGAACGGCGGCATAGGGGCAACTACGTTTTCATGGCCTTTGCGGACGTAGCCCTTGGCCTGCAGAGCAACGCTGCCCAACGTGACCAGACGGAACAGGGTGTCGTCATCGCCGTCATACACCCAGACGTCGTTGATCAGCGGCGGGCACATGCCGCCGCCACCGGTGCCGCCGTGGCAGCCATTGCAGCCGTAATTGAAAAACAACTTGTGGCCCTCCGTGACGATGTCCTGATTGTCATCGGTATAGGCGTTCTTGAGCGTTCCCTTGGGCGCGCTGTCGACCCGTTGCTGCGGCGTCATGGTGGAACCGGGCTTGCTCGCCGTCAGATTCGGCGCATTGGGCCGCGCGGCATCCGGGGCAATTTGCGCCCATGCCGTTGCAGTTAGTGTCAGCGCCACGAAACCGCTCGCCAAAACTTTTCCAATCACATTGTTCTCCTATCCAAGCCCCATGAATTCAAGTTGCGGCCGGGTTCGGTGCCGATTGCTGCAGCACCTTGATCACGGCATCGTTGCCCTTGTCGCGCGCTATGGCCAGCGCCGTCCTGCCGCTCTCGTCCTGCAAGGCTGCGTCGGCGCCCGATTTGAGCAGCAGATTCGCCAGATCCGGCTGATTGCCGGCGGCAGCGATCATGAGCGCCGTGACACCACCCGAGTTCTTGGCGTTGACGTCGGCACCGTGATCAATGAGCGCCTTGGCGGAGCGATCGGAAATCCCCGCAACCGCCAGCATCAAAGGCGTATAGCCACTGCCGATGCGCTCATTCACATTTGACCCGGCACCGATCAGCGCCACCACAGCTACGTCCTTGCCGTACTCGGAGGCGATACCCAGGGGCGTCAGTCCCTGCGCATTCTTGGTGTTGAGATCCGCCTTGCGCGTGGCGAGAAACTGCACGATGTCGGCGTCGTCCACCCACGCTGCGGTCATCATCGGCGTCCAGCCATCGCGATCGGTACGGTTGACGTCGGCGTGATGCATGACCAGGTACTTGACCATGTCGAGCGACATCTTTCGCACCGCGTTCAGCAGCGGTGTGTAGCCCTGCAGGTCGCGCTTATTGACGTCCGCGTGCTTGGATTCCACCAGATAGCTCACGCGCACCGGGTCGTCAGCAATCACGGCGTTATTGAGTTCGGTGTTGACGTTGGAGCCGTGTCGGAGCCAGTCATCCACCATGGCCGTGGTCACGTGCTGTATGGCCGGCCCACTGTATTTCGGCTTACCGATCGGCGCATAG
>DASXLF010000500.1:0-4318 GCA_036496405.1 Steroidobacteraceae bacterium
ATAGCGGTTCACGGCAGCGAACATCTCATCGGCCCATGGCGCGTCCGGCGCAGCGGCTAACTCGTCTTCCAGAGCGAACAGCACCTTCACGCGATGGCAGGCGATGATCGGTTCCGGAACGCCGTGATCGTACAGCCGTGACATTTCGTGCGTGAGGAATGATGCACGGTCGTTCACGCGGTAGCGGGCAACCTCCT
Source organism: Steroidobacteraceae bacterium (assembly GCA_036496405.1). GTDB lineage: Bacteria > Pseudomonadota > Gammaproteobacteria > Steroidobacterales > Steroidobacteraceae > FEN-1191. Next base: position 198 of record DASXLF010000500.1, read on the forward strand.
GATCGGCGCTGACATATTTGCGGTTGCGGCCGACAAATAGCGCCATCTGCAGCAACGCCCGCGGCCATAGCTCCGGGCATTGCTCGCAAATGTTCCGGCAGGCATTGGCGAAAGTGAGGGCGTGGGTGAAATCGAGCCAGTTGATGTTGTCGGCAATCGCGCCGTCAGCCGCCTGCTCGAATGCGCGATTGAAATGCAGCAGGTTCCATGCGGCAGCGCCGAGCAGCGCATCGTAAAGCTCGCGGGTGCTTTGGCCCGAGCTGGCGAGTACGCGCTTCAGTGCGCCGTCGATGGAGGTACCAAGGAAATCCTCTGCACGCGCGGGTTCGCCGCCCTCGCCGTTCCATGCAGCGAGCGCTTTGGCATAGAAGCGGAATTCCGGCAGCCGCTCCTCCCGCGTGGAGCGGATCAGCATGCGGGTGAGCGCGAGCAGCAGCGGCTCCGTGGCGTCTGCGTTCAGGCGCGAGATCAGCTGGCCCGTCTTGAAGGTGTAGATGGCGCAGTGACCGAAATCGGCATAATGCGCCAGCGCCGCTTCGCCGAACGCTGGACGGATTTCATCATACAGCAGGCCTTGCGCGATCGCGCCGCGCACCAAGCCGGCCGCGGCAGATTCATCCTCGGCTTCGACCGCTGCGACGAAAGCGTGCGCGTCCCATTCCGCGCGGCTGTCCGCATACGGAAATTCGCCGGCACCCAAGATGTCCTCTGCCAGATGCGCCACGGGCTCCAACAACGCCGTGAGCCGCTTCTCCGGCGATGGCGCGCGGTCGGCCAGCATCAGCCAGTCGGCCGCGGCGGCGTGCGCATGCGTCATGCCATCTTCCAGCCCCGTGTTGCGTGCTGCAATGGCGTGCGAAACGCCACTGCGCGCATCGAAGCCCGCATGATCGAGCCGCGCCAACTCGCGTGCCATGCGCGCCATGTCGTTGTCCCCGATGGCCGCATCGAGGCCTTGCAACGCGCGCGTTCGCCGCATGTCAGCCGGGGGATCGGCAAGATCGAAAAATATCTCGTCGCCGCGCAGTTCGACCGGATAGGTGCGCACCGGATCGCGCCCCACCAGCGCTTCGCCGGTGCGCAAATCGAATTTCCAGTTGTGCCAGTTGCAGGTGAGGAGACAGTCCGGCCCGAGCGTGCCTTCGCTCAGGGGATACCCTTCATGTGGGCAACAATTGGCGATGGCGAACACACCCTCGGCGGCCGCGATCAGCAATACCTGCTTACCATCCCGGCGTACCGCCTTGCGGCCTTTGCCATGCAACGCGGTGCGCGTTACGCCGCTGTCGGTGAACATTCCGGCACTCCTTTCCTCTCAAATGTAAAGCAGCGGGCGAAGGCGAGCCATCTCAAATGGCACATGGCGGGCCCACATTTGCTCGACTTTTCGCCCTCCGGCGGCACAACATTTACTATTTTGCCGAACCTTAACTCTGAAACCGCCGCTGTGCCGTGGCGAACACACGAGAACCATCACAGATTTGGCTAACGCATTCCAATGAATCCGCCGAAGCCGTTTCACCCCATTGCAAGTGCTGGGGCCTAAGCATGGTGGCCGTTGGGAACGGGCGTGTTTCGCCCCACTGCGATGGTGCGATCGGTGTCGAAGGGGTTTGGGCGTACGGCAATTGCGGCGCGTCGCGCATGGGCCGCTGCCGCATTGCTAACGCTTGTCCCCGCCGCCGCGCAGGCTCAGGACTTCCGCGTCAGACATGCTGCAGGGCAGATGGCGCCCACGGAAGTGGCGCTGGCCGTGATGCCGCCGGCCGCAACCGTTGCCAATATGCAGGCGCGCGACGCCAATGGCACCTGGCCGACGCATGGCTGGGCGACTTCCACGCCGGAAGCGCAAGGCGTCGATTCCCGCGTGCTTGCCGACGCGATGGAAACCATCCGCGCGCGGCACATTCCGGTTCACAGCCTGCTGATCGAGCGGCACGGCAAGATCGTGCTCGATGCGTATTTCGCGCCTTTCGGCGACAACCAGCTGCACGACGTGTTCTCCGTCACCAAGAGCGTGACCTCCACCTTGGTGGGCATGGCCATGCGCGAGCGCCGCATTTCCGATCTGCGCACGCCGGTGGTGGCGTACCTGCCGGAATCGGCCGCCGCTTACGATTCGCTCAAGCGCCAGCTCACGCTCGCGCACATGCTCAGCATGACGTCGGGTCTTGCTTGCGCAGGGAACGGCGGCGGCAATTTCCTGCAGGCCATGGAGCAGAGCCCGCACTGGGCGGAATTCGCGCTCGCGCGCGAGGAAGTGGCGCGGCCCGGCAGCACCTTCACCTATTGCGCCGGCAACATGCAGGTGGTTTCCGCCGTGCTGACGCGCAGCCTGGGTGAAGCTGCGTCGGAGTACGCGAAAAGCGAATTGTTCGCACCGCTCGGCATCACGCACGTCTCCTGGGCGAAGGATCGCGATGGCAACAGCCACGGCTTCTCCGATCTTCGCATGCAACCGCGCGACATGGCGAAGCTGGGCTACCTGTGGCTGCATCATGGCGCGTGGGAAGGGCGGCAGATCGTGCCGGCCGAATATCTCAACGCGGCGCTCAGCCCGCAGGTGAGTGTGCAACCGGGCGTGCAGTACGGCTACGGCATGTGGATTTATCCTGAGCGCGGCCATGCGGGCGGCCCACCGGATTTCGAGGCGAACGGCGTCGGCGGCCAGCGCATCGCTGTCGTGCCCAGTCAGGATATGGTGGTGGTGATCACCGGCGCCGGTCTGGACGCGAACAACGTGGCCTCGCTGATTTCCGGCGCTGTGCGCGCGGATACGGCGCTGCCGTCCAACACGCTGGAAACCACGCGATTGAACGGGCGCGTGGCGGAAGCGGCCGGGCACAACGGAACTCGCTTTGCGTCTGCGCGTACGCGCCGTGGTTCGTCTGGTGCGATCCAGACAGCCTCGCTCAGCGCGCCCTGATCATTTTTCCTGCGCTGCTTCGTCCAACCTGCGCGCGAGATCGTTGAGGCCCCATTTGCGGGCAAGCGCGGCGGCCTTGCTCCATGTCGGTTTCTGATTCGGCAGCGACGGCAATGGCGCCTTGCGGTTCATGGTGGCGATGCGCCGGAACAATTGCAGCTGATCGGCCTGAGTGGGAAAACGGCCGGCCTTCAGCAGCGCCTCCAGCGAACCATAACGGCGCAACAGATCGGCGGCACCCGTGGCGCCCACACCGGGTGCGCCGGGCAGCTTGTCGGAGGGATCGCCGCGCAGCGCGATGAAATCCGGCACCTGCGCCGGTTCGACACCATAACGTTCGCGCACCTCTGCCGGACCGATCCGCAACACGCCGCCACCGCGAACGGGATAAAGAATGGTGGTGTTTTCCGACGCGAGCTGGAAGGTGTCCCGATCGCCGCTGGCGATCAGCACGGTACCACGCCGCCGCTCTTCGGCGTGCGCGGCCGCTGCAAGGAAATCGTCTGCCTCGTAGCCGGCACCACGCGCGTTCGCGAACCCGCAGGTATTGACGAAGGTGCGAAGGTCTTTGAATTGCGCCAGCAACGCGTCGTCGAACTCCCTTCCGCTCTGGTATGGAGGGAAAGCCTTGTGCCTGTACGTGGGCTTTTCGAGCGTGTCCCATCCCACGATCACGGCGCGGGGTTTCTCGGCGCGATAGAGCCGCAAGAGGACATTGGCGAAGCCGAGGATGGCACCCGCGGGACTGCCATCGCTTTTCAGAATATTCTTAGGGAGCGCGTGATAGGATCGGTGCGCGAACGAATCGCCATCGATCACCAGCAGCGGCCGTTTCGAAGCAGCCGCCGGTTTTGCTTGCGGCGATGATTTCGATTGCGGTTTCGGCATGGCGGAGCGTTTTCGCTTTGGTGCATCGCGCAGCATGATCCAGACCGGCGCATGATCGCTGGCGTTTTCAATGCCGCGAACATCACGATCCACCTTGGAATCGGTGAGACGTGTTGCTGCCTCGCTGCTCAGCAAGAGATGATCGAGCCGCAGGCCCGCGTCACGCGGCCAGCGGTTCCGGCGATAATCCCAGAAGGTGTACATCGGCGCGTCCGGCTGGCGCGCGCGAATAGCATCTGTCCAGCCCTGATCAAGCAATAGTTGAAACAGCGCGCGCGGTTGCGGCTGCACCAGTGCGTTGCCGGCG
>DASXLF010000501.1:0-1597 GCA_036496405.1 Steroidobacteraceae bacterium
TCAGCGGCTCGATACCCAGCAGTGCGCCGACGATCATGGTCTGCAGCGGCAAGGTCGAAAGCGCGAGGCTCGCGCGCGCCGCGGTCGTGTAGCTCATGGCGATGTTGTAGAGCACGAAGAACAGGCCGAAGAAACAAAGCCCGAGGCCTGTGACCGCCGCCCAGTCGCGGCGTTGCGGCCAACGCACGCCCAGCAACAGCGCTGCCGGCAGCACGCAGAGAAAGCCGATGCCCCAGCGCAGGATCGCGAGTGCGATCGGATCGGCGCCAGTGACGAGATAGCGCGTGATCGCGGCCGCGGTGCCGCCGAGGCAACTCGACAATATTGCGATGGAAACGCCGAGCCACTCGCCCACCTTCTCCTCCTCCCGTCGTGCGCTGGAATGGTAAGCGCTACGGCGCGCACCGCAAGCGCATGCGCACATGATTCACGCGGGTGCGCGATCGCTGTCAGTGAGTGTCAGCAGGAATTGAAGAATGGCAGCGCGTGGCAACAGGCCTAGCGCGGCGCCTTCCGTGCGCTGAGGCGGTACGGAATCAAGTCCGGCGTTTCGGGCGCAGGCGATTTCGCGACGACGCGCTTGAGCAGCGCCGCGATTCCCCGACGGTTGAAGTCAATGATGACCACGTGATGCTTCATGCCCTTCCCGCCCTTCACCGGACCGAGATCACGCACAAAACAATAGTGGCCGTCGCTCATGCGAGCCAGTCGGCAATTCCTGAACATGGAGGCAGCATGCACTTGCCGCCGATTCCGTCAAATCTTGACCGCGAACGACTCAAGAACAGGTTCAACACTCTCCGGCCTGAGCGTGCATGCAGCACTCGACCTCCACGGTGACGTGGCTCAGGGCCTTCAGATCATGCAGCCGCTCCTTGTAGATCGCGGGCTGCAGCGGCGCATCCGACACCAGCGAGATCACCGCAGCGCAATGGCCGGGGCCGAGCTGCCAGACATGCAGGTCGGTGACGCGGTCATCGCCCGCCTCCAGCCGCGCGCGGATGTCGCGCTCGAGCCTGTTATCGAAGGACACGTCGAGCAGCACGCTGCCGGCATCGCGGATCAGCGTGTAGGCCCAGCTTGCGATCACGACGCTGCCGATGACGCCCACGGCCGGGTCGGTCCAGGTCCAGCCCGACAGCATCGCAATCACGAGCGCAGCAATCGCAAGAACTGAGGTGGCGGCATCCGCCAGCACATGGACATAGGCTGCGCGAAAATTGTTGTCGCGATGGTGATGGTGGTGATCGTGATCATGGTGATGATCATGCGCATGAGTATGGCCGTGATGATGATGGTGGCTGCCGCGCAATAGCCACGCGCTGACCAGATTGACGGCAAGGCCGAGGCAGGCCACTGCGATGGCCTCGCCATAAGCGATCGGGACCGGCGAGATCAGCCGCACCGCGCTCTCATAAGCGATCTGGATTGCGATGATGCCAAGGATCAACGCGCTCGAGAAGGCGGCGAGATCGCCGAACTTGCCGGTGCCGAACGAGAAACGCGCATTGCCCGACTGCCGCCGCGCGAACAGATAGGCCGCGCCGGCGATGCCCAGCGCAGCGGCGTGCGTGCCCATGTGCCAGCCGTCGGCCAA
>DASXLF010000502.1:0-2402 GCA_036496405.1 Steroidobacteraceae bacterium
CGGCACAATGGTTCTTGCGCTGTTCATGGAGCGCTGGCTGTGAGGTTCGCCCTCGATATCCTGCTTTCGATCGCGGTGGCCGCCGCCTGGTTCACGGTGTTAGCCTATTTCAGATTGCGCACTCCATTTGAGCGGCTGCACGCCGTCACCTTCATCAATATCGCCGGCACCGCGCCGATCGTGCTGGCCGCTTTTCTCTCAGACGGCGTGGGCTCGCATTCGCTCAAATGCGCGTTTGTCCTTATTTTCCTGCTGCCGGCGAGCGCCTTGCTTGCGCACGTCACCGGCCGTGCGCTCCACGTGCGTGAAGGGGAGCGGCGATGAGCTTGCTGATTGCCGCTGCTCTCCTGCTGGTGGCGTGCTCGGGTCTATTGATCGTGCTGTCGCGCGATCCGAAACGGCAGATTTTCGCGCTCGCGGGCAATGGGCTCACGCTTGCTTTGCTGTTCTTTGTGCTGCAGGCGCCCGACGTGGCGCTGTCGGAGATTGTGATCAACACGGTAATAACCCCGGTGTTGTTTCTGGTAGCGCTGACCGCGGTCGCCATCGACAAGGTGCGCTCATGACCGAGCGCTGGCGGCAGGCCCTTCTGCTCATCGCGCTGGTCATTCTCCTCCCTGCGACGTGGCGCGTCATCGTCGCCCTGCCGGCGTTCGGCGATCCGCTTTCCCAATACGGTGCGACGGTCAACGCCTTGCTGACCGCAGGCAGGCACGTCACCAACATGGTGGCTGCGGTGAATTTCGACGTGCGCGGCTTCGACACGCTCGGCGAGGAGTCGATGCTGGTCTGCGCGATCACGGGTACTTGCGTGTTGCTGCGCGGTTCACGCGGTGAGAAGCTGACCGACAAGGCGGGGTATGTGCCAGGGCGCGCCATCCTTCCACGCACCGATGCGACGGTCCTGATCAGCCGCATCGCGGCCACGCTTACGCTGCTGTTCGGGGTCTACATGTTGCTGCATGGCACCGTCACCCCCGGCGGCGGCTTTCAGGGTGGGGTGATCTGCGCCTCAAGCCTGATGCTGCTCTATCTCGGCGAAGGCTACCCGGCCTGGCGCCGCATCATGCGCAGCGCCGTGCATGACGGGCTTGAGGGCGGCGGCGCGTTGGCGTTCGTCGTTGCCGCAGCCGCACCCCTTCTGCTCGGCTATTCGGCGCTTGAGAACATCCTGCCGCTCGGCGAACAAAAGGACCTGCTTTCGGGCGGTCTGATGGTGGTGGTCAATTTGGCCGTCGGCGTTTCCGTGACCGGCAGTTTTGCGCAGTTGATGCTGGAATTGATGGAAGAGACCCGCTCGCGAGAAAGCGATCCGGTTCCCGATGAGGCGGATGAATGAGCATCTTTCCGTGGCTGATTGCTGCTTGGCTGTTCGCCGTCGGCATCTACGGCATCGCAACATCGCGCCACTATGTGCACCTGATCGGCTGTCTCACCGTCTGCCAATCGGCGACATATGTCCTGCTGCTGTGCATCGGTTATTCCTGGGGCGCCGGTCCGCCGATCTTCTACGACCATCCGCCCGGCACGCCCGCTGTCGATCCGGTGATGCAGGCACTGGTGCTGACCGACATCGTGGTCGGCGCCGCAGTGCTGGCGCTGCTGCTGGCCATCGCCGTGCAAGTGCACAAGCGCCGCGGAACGCTCGATCCGCAGCGGCTGCGACCGCTACGGCCGGAAGATTGATGTCAGCGGCTTCCCTTCTTCCAGTCACCGTGCTGCTCCCCTTGGGAGTAGCGATGATCCTTCTCGTCGTGGCCCACCAAATGCCGCCGCGGCTTTCCACCGTGCTGGCGCTCCTCACCGCGCTAGGCGTCGCTGCGCTGTGCGCCTACCTCGCGCACGCCGCGCTCGAAGCTCCGGTGCTGCACTGGTTCGGCGGCTGGACGCCGGCAACATCCGGCAAGCCCAACGTCGTGCTTGGCATCAGCTTCCTCGCCGACCCGGCGAGCGCCGCAGTCGCGGCATTCAGCGCGCTCATCTTTGCCGCCTCGTTCGTCTTTGCCTGGGGCTATTTCGACGAGACGCACTCGCATTTCGAAATCCTGATGCTGCTGTTTCTCGCCGCGATCGCCGGCTTTTGCCTGACCCATGATCTGTTCAACCTGTTCGTCTGGTTCGAGCTGATGAGCGTGGCGGCGTTTGCGCTGACCGCCTATCCGCTCGGAAAAAGCTCGCTCGAAGGCGCATTCAATTTCACCATCACCAATACGCTCGGCGGCTTCATGATGTTGGCTGGCATCGGCCTGCTCTACGCGCGCACCGGCACGCTCGATTTCACCGAGATGGGCAAGCTTGTTGCGGAGATCGGCTCCGATTCGGTGCTCAGCGCCGGCTTCTGCCTGATCGCGGCAGCGCTGCTGACAAAGGGGGCGATCGTGCCCTTTCACATGTGGCTGTCC
>DASXLF010000503.1:0-2359 GCA_036496405.1 Steroidobacteraceae bacterium
CGATGCAATAGCCATTCGCGCCCGCGATCCACTCCCGGACGGCGCCAGGCCGCGCCGTCCAGCCGCAGCACGAAACGGCCGCTGGCGCTGTCGATGCGAAACACCTGATTGACGCTGCCACCTGTCAGCCGCATCACTGCCAGCGGCGGCTCGCCGTGCTCCAGCCCCGGCACGCGCGCGAGGGCCCACGCCGGCGGCGCGCTCAGGCGCTCTGCTGTCGGTATTTCTGCAGCCATTCGCGAAATCCGAATACCGCTATGACCATGTAGGTCAGGAACAGTCCGGCCGTGAACGGATAGCCCTGCGCCGCAAATAAGTACGCCATCACCGAATCGGCGCTGATCCAATATAGCCAGTTCTCCAGCTTCAGACGTGCCACCAGCCAGGTCGCGAACAGGCTGATCCAGGTCGTCAGCGAGTCCAGGTACGGCCACGCCGCGTGCGTCTCCAGTCGCAGCCATCGCGCAGTGAGCACGCTCAACAGCGCAATCGCCAGCAGCGCCAGCACATGATTGCGCATCGGCCAGCGGCCGATGCCGCCTCCCTGCTGCTGCTGAGCGCGGGTCCAGTTGCGCCAGCCGTAGGCACTCATGACCACATAGTAAAACTGCAACAGCGACTGCATGGGCAGGTGCGCGCGCGCCGCGAGGTACACGTAGATGATGGAACTGCCGGCTCCCGCCAGCCAGCCTAGGCGGTTGCGCTTGAGGACCAGCAGCACATAAATGACGCCCAGCACGACGGCCACGAATTCCAGGGCGCTGGTGGCATACAGCTCGCGCAGCAGCGCATCGATCACGTGGTCAGCGGCCCCAGGATCTTCATTACGAACACGGCCTTGTCGTTGGCTTCGAAACTGGTGCGCAGCTCCCGCACCAGCCGTCGCATCACCACATCGTAGTCGCCGAAAATCTGCGTGCTCATGCTGTTGGTGACGATGCGCAGTGCGCCGTCGGTGTTCAGGCGATCAATAAAGTCCTGAATCGGCACCAGGTACTGCTGATGCAGCGGATACATGCTGATCTCGATACCAATGTCCATGCCGTTGCTCCTTCGTGCCCGGATCGCCGGCGCATTCTAGCTTGCAAACCGACGGCGCTTGCTCGATAGTGCGCGCCGCAAACCTTGGGGTGGCCCTGATGGGCCTGAGATGCCGGCTAGCCGGCGAACCCGTTGAACCTGATCCGGTTAGTACCGGCGTAGGGAGCAGGTGTGATCGATCAACGTCTAACCCTGGCTGCGTTGACACTGTGGTGTCTGACCGCACCGCTGGTGCATGCGGATGATGAGCTGGATGAGGTCATCATTACCGCCAGCCTGCGTCCCACGCCGATCGCAGACCTCGCGCAAAGCGTAACCGTGCTCGATCGTGACACCCTGCAAACCGCCGGCGTGCAGCATTTCGAGGATGTGCTCGGTCTGATCCCCGATCTCAATTGGGCGGCCGGTACTTCACGACCGCGTTTTTTTCAATTGCGTGGCATCGGCGAGGTCGAGCAATACCAGGGTGCGCCCAATCCGTCGGTGGGATTTCTGATCGATGACATCGATTTCTCCGGCGTCGGCATGCCGGCGACGCTGTTTGACACGCAGCAGATCGAGGTATTGCGTGGGCCCCAGGGCACCACTTATGGCGCCAACGCCCTGGCCGGACTGATCAATGTGCGCACCGTCGATCCGGGTACGCAGTTCGAGCTGCACGGCGAACTCACCGGTGGCAGCTATGACACCCGGTCCATCGGGCTGGCCGTGGGCGACGGCCTGGCCTCCGGCGACGCGGGCTGGCGCCTGGTGGCACAGCAGTATCGCAGCGACGGCTTCCGTCACGACGTGTTCTACGACATGAACAGCACCAACGGCTACGACGAAGGCACGCTGCGCGGCAAATTGCATTGGCAGATCAATCCGGCACTGCAGGCGGATCTGACGCTGATGCACGTGGACATCGACAACGGCTACGACGCCTGGTCGATCTACAACACCTACAACACCTATTCCAACCAGCCCGGTCGCGACGCGCAGCTGTCCAACGGCATGGCCCTGCGATTGGTCGATTCGATCGAAGGCCTGGGCGAACTGCGCAGCGTCAGCAGCGTCGCCAGTTCCTCAATCGTGTATTCGTTCGACGGTGACTGGGGCAACGACGGCTTGTGGGGCGTGTACGCGCCTTACGATTATTTCCAGAGTGACAATCGTGACCGCCGCACTTTTGCCGAGGACCTGCGTCTCACCGGCGATCCGTCGCGAGCCTTGTTTGGTACCGTGCGCTGGCTGGCCGGCCTGTACGCATTGCGTCTCACCGAATCCGATCACCTGGCATACGTGTTCGATGATGTCTACGACGGCGCCGGCAGCAGCA
>DASXLF010000504.1:0-1893 GCA_036496405.1 Steroidobacteraceae bacterium
ATTGGCCGCCGCCTACGTTGCTATCGTCGACGTGCGACGGCTGTTTCCATTTATTTCGAGCGCGCGCGGCTCTGCGCGTCCCTCGTGGCGCTGGAACGTCGGCCAGCTCAGCAGGGCGTTTCCGTTTGCGGTGGCAGCCAGCACGGAGATCGGCCTCCAGAACCTACCGCTGCTGCTGGTCAGCGCGCTCGTCACCAACCGCGTGGTCGTGGCGCAATGGGGACTGACCCGGGTGGTGGCTGGGCTGGTGCGCTTGCTGTGCCTGCAGATCTCCCTGCCGCTGGCTGCAGAACTCGGCCATGACCGCGCCATTGGCGCGAGCGAACCGTTGCGGCGGCTCTACGCGCGCGGCTCGGTGCTGGTCACGCTCTTGGCGAGCGGCGTGGTGTCGGGCCTTCTCGCGTTCTGGCAGGATTTCTTCGCGCTCTGGACCCGGGGAGCCATTCCCTATGACCTGCTGTTGACGTTCACGCTGCTGATCGGCGCGGAGATCGTGGCACCGGCGGCGCTGGCGTTGAGCTACAGCTATTACAGCGATCGCGGCGAGCTGCTGGCACGAACCAAGGGACTGCAGCTCGTTGCGTTCGTGGTGCTGGCATTGCTGCTGACGCCGTGGATGGGGCTATTGGGAATGGCGCTGGCCGTCGTTGCAAGCGATCTCGCGGTTCAGTTCGGGATTCTGGCGAGCGTGGTCATCTGGGGGACGCTCGAGCGGCCTGCACGGCACGTCATGTTCCTGATCATGCTGATGGCGGTCATGACGGCGTTCGGCTGGGGGCTCGGCGTGGCGATCCGCCTGGCTTTGCCCCTGAGCGGGCTTGCGCGCTTTGCGGCCGAATGCGCATTGTGGCTCGCGGTCATGGCGCTGGTCGGAAGCCCGCTCATGAATGCGCGGCTGCGGAGGAGACTGGCGGAAAGGATTCCCGGCTAACGGGGACCTCGTGCCGTCGTGCCACCGCGCATTGACCTCGTAATTTCCGGAATCACCAGGGACGACCGGAGGGGCGGGCTCTTTTTCTCCGGCCCAGATACTGCCGGCCACGCTCCCGTCCGTAAGGGGGTATGTTGGTCCGAGCCGATTCGAAATGCGTCGCGCGGCGCTACGTCTGACCGCACCACTCCATTGCGCAGGCACACGCCATACCTGTCGACGGTTGACCTGCAACGCGCCATAGGCCAAACCTCGCTCGTGCCCGCCGGGTAGCGCCGCGTCGTTCAGATGCCGCTGATGAGCGCGAGGAGCATGGGATTGAAAGCCAGGATCTTACGGAAGCTGCGCCAATACGGGCAGGTCGTGGCGTTGTTTCGACGCCATGGCTCCGGGCATGCCCGCTTGCTGTCGGCGTTCGTTTTCCTCGCCGTGTTTGGCACTTTGACCGAAAGCTTCGGCGTGTTTCTGCTGGTGCCGCTGCTTCAGACGATGGGACAAACCAACGTCTTCGCCAGCGTGCCGCTTCTCGGTCCCATTTCAAGGGTGTTCGACGATTTGCCTGTCGACCGGCGGCTGCTGTGGGCAGGCGGATTGATGCTGGTCGTGGTTCTCCTGCGCGGCGCGCTGCAGTTCGCGCAAGAGTTCGTGGGCTATGCTCTGCCGCATCGCATCGACTTTCATCTCCGCTTTCGCGCCTTCGCCGCCTTTCTTGGCGCGAGCATGAAATTCGTTGATACGGTCGGCGCGGGCGAGGTTTCCAGCATCACGACCGTTCAACCCGCCCGCATGGGTATCGCGCTGCGATTCTTTGCGCTGCTGATCGCAAACATAGCGGTGCTGTTAAGCTACATTCTGATTTTGACGGTGATATCGCCTCTGCTTTTTGTCGTTGCCTTAGTTTACGTGGCGGCAGCGACGCTCATATTTCGCGCTTTGACATCAAGGTTGGTGCACAGCGTCGG
>DASXLF010000505.1:0-5981 GCA_036496405.1 Steroidobacteraceae bacterium
AGCGCCAATCCCCAGAGTATCTTGAGTGCTGGTCGCGGCGTGCGCAGCACCACCCATGACAGGCAAAGCAATGCGATCGGGCTCAAGACCACACGCGTAAACATTACCGCGAGCCACAGCGCACAAGCGGTGACGAATGCGCCCAGAGTACCTTTGCGCCGGGCGCGCAAAGTCAGCCAGAACGCGAATCCAGTGAGACTCATGAGCAGCGTTTCATTCATGAAGTAGCCATACATCCCGAGGAAACTCGGGACCAATGCGAACAGTGCGCCTCCTGCCAGCGCCCACGAGACCGGCAGGAACTCCCGCAACGCCCGATACCAACCGTACGGCATCGACGCGCACAGCACGCCGCAGCCGAGCAGTATCCATGCCGTCGATTGACCCGCCAATTGCTGCAGACCGAACAGCCACAGCTGATACAGGTAAGGATCGCCGCTACCCATTACGCTGGGATGCAAGAAATGCAACGCGTTATCCCAATGACGCGCCGGATCGGAAAACAAGCGATCCAGCGGCGAGCTGAAAAACGGATAGAGCAATCGCATCAGCAGCACAGAGCCGAACAACCAGCGGAGCTGGTGCGTGCGAGCCACTGACATTGGCCGCGATTCATTGTCCAAAGACGGCTCCTCGGTGAGCGTATGTTACGATACCGCGCTTCTCCAGATGCGAGCGTGAGCCAGATTTGATCCTCGACATCTTAGTGCCGTGTTTCAACGAAGACGAGGTGCTTGACGTTACGGCGGCGACGCTGCTGGCAAAACTGGAACAGCTGGTCCGGGCCGGACGCATCGACCGCGCGAGCTCCCTGCTGTTTGTGGACGACGCCTCCAGCGACGCATCCTGGCGCCTCCTGAAGCAGATCGCGCAACGAGCGGACCCGGGGCGCGTCCACGGTATCCGACTCAGTCGCAACAAGGGCCATCAGAATGCGGTGCTGGCCGGCCTGCACGCTTCGCAAGCCGATGTGGTGATCAGCATCGATGCGGATCTGCAGGACGACGTCAATGCCATCGACCAGATGATTGCAGCTCACGAAGCTGGTGCCGACATTGTGTTCGGCGTGCATTCCTCACGCGAACAGGACAGCTGGTTCAAGCGTTACACGGCCGAGAGCTACTACCGGCTGTTGAAACTGTGCGGCGTACGCATCATCTTCAATCATGCCGATTTTCGCCTCATGGACCGACGCGCCATTAATGCTCTGAAGACGTATTCGGAGGTCAACCTGTTTCTGCGCGGCCTGGTAACCGAATTGGGGTTCAAGACAGCGATCGTGGAATATCGCCGGGCCAAGCGCATCGCCGGACAGTCGAAATATCCGCTCATGCGCATGCTGGCCCTCGCCTGGGATGGGCTTACTTCCTACACCACGGCGCCGATCCGTTGGATTACGCTGACGGGGCTGTCGGTGGCCCTCGGGGCATTTGTGTGCGGCGCCTGGGCTTTCTGGGTCACGGAGGTGAAGCGAATTGCCGTGCCTGGCTGGGCCTCGACGGTATTGCCGATCTATTTTCTCGGCGGAGTACAGCTGATCGCCATCGGCATAATCGGCGAATATCTCGCCAAGATCTATCTGGAAACCAAGCGCCGTCCGCGCTACTTCATCGATGAACACTTCTGATCGCCGATGAAAGGCGCCATGACATATCCGTACCTCGCGATTACGGCTGCATCGATACTGGGGGCGGCGGGCCAGATCCTGCTGTCGCTCGGTGCCAAGGGCAATCAGGATTTCAACCAATACTTGAATATGCGCGTCGCTGGCGGCCTGCTGATTTATGGCATAGCCACCATGGCCTGGATCTTTGCGCTATCGCGCTTGCCGCTCAATCTTGCCTACGCATTCACGGCGTTGACGTTCATTCTGGTCTATGCGGGCAGTGCGCTGCTGCTGCACGAGCCGATACGGCCGTGGCCGCTCACCGGCGTCGCGCTGATCGCGACCGGCTTTCTCTTGATAGCCTTGTGCACGCGAGCGCGGTAACTGCGGCTACAATCAACCCATGCCCACCATCTGCCAGCCCCACAACCTTCGCCGTACGCCCAACCAGGGGCCCAGGCCGTACGGAATACGCGTGAGTCTCCGGGCCGGTGATCCGTTCCGCAAGATCATGGGCGCGCAATGGCATCGCGAGCATTGGTTCGCGACCCCGGCCGAACGCGATGCCGCACTGGCTGACATGAGCCGCAAGCACGAGTATTCGCGAGTCGGCGACAAGCCGGCGGTGGTGTTCGAGAAAGTGGAAAACCTGGCGGCGAGTCGCGGGCTGTAACTTCAGAAGCTGCGCCCGAGGAACACATAGAAGACGATGGAACCGCTCTCGTCGTATCCGGCCGCCAGATAGGCCGGCCCGATATAGGTGTCGGCGCCGACGAACAGTGCCGCATCCTTGTGGGTGTTGCCGAATCCGACCTGGTTGCGGCTGCTCCAGACGTTGCCATCCTCGAGCGACACTCCGACATAGGCTGGCACGTCCAGAATACCTTCCCCGCCATTGCCGACGGTACGCAAATAGATCAGGCGTCCGATCGCATATTGCGGCCCGGCGAGCGTTTCCGAACGCACGCCGGACAGGTTCAGGAAGCCACCGAGCGGGAAAAACGTGCGCACGTTGCTCTCGCTGCCGCCGATGGTGCTGCCGCTCGAGAACCAGGCGACGATGGTGTTCTTTGCCCAGGAATGCGCTGCGCGCCAGTCGAGAGTGAACTGATTGGTGCCCTGCTCACCGCCACCGTTGCCTTCGAAGGTCACCTGAGCCGTCAATGCCTGGCCGGAGTGCGGGAAGTTGGGACTGTCAAGGGTATCCAGGCCGAATCGAGCGAAGTATTGCAGCACGTCAAAATCCGAGGTCGGCACACTGAAGTCCCCAAGGCTCACGTGCGAACTGCCGCGGCTTTCGAGCACGCCAACGCGCATCTCGCCCCAGTTGCTGATTTCCTGACCGAGATCAATGCCCTCATCGAAACTGCGAACGCGAAATTCGCCCACCTGGCGTCCGTCCTCCACCTGCGGCACGTTATGGGCCTCCACTTGCACGTGCGGGGCTACGAAGAAACGATTGATGTTCGACAGCGGCAGATACAGCTCCGTGCCCAGCAGCGGCGCCGTGCCCACCTGCAGATCCCAGCGTGATTCAGCCCCGAGGGAGTTGAGCTCGGTGAAGTCCAGGCGGCTCGCGGCATTGAAAATGGTGTTGCCGCGGAAATCGTCCTGCATGGACACTCCAAACCGCAGATAGTTGGGGCCCCACGAATTGCGTTGCGCCTTGAAGTCCAGGCCGGACTGCCCGGAGGAGTCCTGCACCAGTCGATAGTCGAGCAGTTCCAGATCACCGCGGCCGTACAGGCGGTCGATTTCGGCCTTCAGCGCCCGGGGATCGAGGGTGTTGCCCACAAACTGCCCGAACATGTCCTGTATCGGGCGCGTATAGCGGGTCGAATCGGCATCGATTTGAATGAAGTCAACTTTCGGTAGACCGCTGCGTGCCGCATTGCGCGCCTGCAGGTAGCGTGCATAGTCATCATCAGGCAGGGCCAGGGCCGTGAGCCGACTCTCGACCGCCTCGGCTGCCTGTTCTCCGGCGTTGACGATCTTCAGAGTCTCGACGAAATCGTAGGATGAGAAGTCTCCCAGTTGTGGACTGACGACGATGTCATTGGGAGACAGGCTGCGCAATTGCCGCTCGGAATCGCGCCGCAAAAGTATCGCCAGCACCTGGTTGGTGATACTGGGCAACGACACCAGGTCTTTGCGCGGCTGGAGAGGAAAACCGGCATCGACCACGATCAGCACATCGACATTCATCGAACGCGCCACGTCGACCGGCAGATTTTCCGCCAGGCCGCCGTCGACCAGCAGCAGGCCACGGTACTCGACC
Organism: Steroidobacteraceae bacterium; assembly: GCA_036496405.1. GTDB lineage: Bacteria > Pseudomonadota > Gammaproteobacteria > Steroidobacterales > Steroidobacteraceae > FEN-1191. The sequence continues at coordinate 3,885 of DASXLF010000505.1, forward strand.
GGCGCAAATACCCCGGGAGCCGACATGCTGGCGCGCATGGCCGTAGTCAGATCGCCGTCGGCCAAAATGACCGCGCCACCGGTCTCGAGATTGGTGGCCACGGCGCGAAACGGCGTAGGCAGCTGATCGAAATTGGTGAGCGAGGCCACCGGAAGCGTCAGCTGGCGCAATGTCTCGGTCAGCTTCTCGCCCTGCACCAGGCCTTCTGGAATGACCAGCTTTTTGCCGTGCAGTCCCACGGGCAGATTGACCAGATAATCGCGGTCTTCTTCTTTGCGGCGAAATCCCAGTTCGGTGCGCCGCAGCCGGTCGCGAAAGGCCGACTGCCAGTCAACCGAGGCCATCGCCTGCTCGATCTCATCGCCGGACATTCCGCTCGCGTACAAGCCGCCGACCACCGCGCCCATGCTGGTGCCGGCGATGGCATCGATCGGCACATGCAGGCGATCGAGCATCTTCAGTACGCCGATGTGTGCGGCGCCGCGGGCGCCGCCGCCCGACAATACCAGTCCGATCCGCGGCCGCCTGGGCGTGTCCTGACCCGACGGCGTCTGCGCATGGCCTACGGCGCAGCAGAACAGCAGGCCCGTCAGAAGGATAATTCTCGTTGTGTGCATGCGCTGGCCGCGGCGGATGGCACCGCCGCCGGATCTTAGCATGCATGATGCGTGCGGCCGGCTCCCGCGCTATCTTGAGGGTATGAGTTCGGCGTTCATCATTTCGCTCGTGATCCAGGTGCTGCTGATCATTCATTGCATCCGCACGGGCCGCAATACCTTGTGGATCTGGGCCATCGCGCTGCTGCCGCTGGCCGGACCGGTGGCCTATGTACTGGTGGAGATTCTGCCGGCTATGTTTCGCAGCCGCGGCACGCGCCTGGCTGTGCGCGGGGTGCGCAAAGCGCTGGATCCGGAGCAGGATTTACGCCGTTACGAACTCGAGGCCCGTGTCACCGGGGATGTGGCCAGCCGCCAACGCTATGCCGATGAACTGGCGCGGCAGGGACGGCCCGGCGAGGCCATCAGCGTCTACAACCAGGCGCTGACCGGGCTGTACGACTCCGATCCCAACCTGATGTTGGGATTGGCGCAGGCGCAATTTGCCGCCGGTGAGTTTGCCGCGGCCCGGACCACCCTGGATTCCCTGATCGCACGCAATCCGGAATTCCGTTCGCCCGCCGGCCACCTGCTGTATGCGCGCGCACTGGAAGGTGAAGGCAACCGCGACAAAGCGCTCGAGGAATATGCGGAACTGTCCAAGTACTACGCCGGTGCCGAGGCGCCGCTGCGCTATGCGCAGCTGCTGCGCGCCTGCGGTCGCACCGAGCAGGCGCGCGCAGTTCTGGCAGAACTGCTCGAGCACGCGCGCCTGGCGCCACGCCATTACCGCCGCATGCAACAGGAATGGCTGGCGATGGCCGAACGCGAGATGGCGGCGCTCTAGTGGATCAGGGCGCGGGGCGCTTGCGGTCGCGGGCCGGCTGTTGCTGCGTGATGCAATGGATGTTGCCGCCGCCGAGCAGGATTTCGCGGGCACCGACGCCGACGATTCGGCGGCGCGGAAATATGCGCCGTAAGGCCCGCCGCGCCGCCGCGTCGGTGCGCGCATCGAGCAACGGCAGTATGACTGCACCGTTGGCCAGGTAGAAATTGACGTAGCTGCCCGCCAGCCGCTGACCTGAGGTAAGCGCGCGTATGCCGGCCGTGTGTGCGATGCCAGCGGCCTCGCGGCGCGTCATGAACAACGGCCCCGGCATGGGCAGCTTGTGAACCTTGAGACGCCGGCCGCGGGCATCACGCGCGGCCATCAGGCGCTGGTACGCATCCTGCGAGACGCGATACTGCGGATCATGCCGGTCCTCGCACCAGCTCAGGCAAACTTCCCCCGGCCGTGCAAAGCAGGCCAGATTGTCCACATGGCCGGAGGTTTCGTCCGCGACCACGCCCTTGCCCAGCCAGATCACGCAACTGGCGCCCAGAAACTTGCGCAGGTGCGCTTCGATCTGCCGGCGAGTCAGGCGCGGATTGCGGTTGTGATTGAGCAGGCACTGTTCGGTCACCAGCACCGTTCCCTGGCCGTCGACGTGAAATGCGCCGC
>DASXLF010000506.1:0-8851 GCA_036496405.1 Steroidobacteraceae bacterium
ATCCGGCCAACCTGCAGCAGGAGTATTACAACAGCACGCAGGCCGCCGGTGGCCGCGATGGCTTCGGCAATGGCGAGAAATTCATTACTCCCGTGATCGCCAACGGCAAGGTATTCGTCGGCACGCCCAGCGGCGTGGCGGAGTTCGGACTCCTCTAACGGCTTTCGGCACGGCGCCGATCATGCTGTGGGATACTGCCGTGCATGGCATGGGTGGAACTGGTGACCTTGCTGGCGTTGGTCCAGCTATTGGTGTTCGGAGTGCTGGTAGGCCGGGCGCGCGGTCGCTACGGCGTTAAAGCCCCTGCCATGGTCGGTCACCCGGTCTTCGAACGCTACGCGCGCATCCAGACCAACACCGTCGAGACCTTGGTACTGCTGCTGCCGGCACTTTGGATATCAGCGCACTACTGGCCGCCCGCCTGGATGGCACTGATCGGTGCGGTCTATCTCATCGGCAGAATTCTGTATTGCCGCGCCTATGCGCGCGATCCGGCGCAGCGCAGCCTCGGTTATGCGCTCAGCGGGCTGCCTACCCTGTTGCTGATCCTGGCGGCGCTGGCCGGCGTGATCAGGTCGCTGATCTGACCGATGCCATGGCGCGCACCGGCTTGCGGCGAAAGCAATCGGCAGAGTGATCGTTGACGATACCGGTCGCCTGCATCCAGGCGTACACAATGACGGGACCGACGAACTTGAATCCCCGTTGCCGGAGCGCTTTCGACAATTCCACCGACAGCGGAGTCTGTGCCGGAACACTACCGCTATTCTGAATTGGCTTGCCGCCTGAAAATCTCCATACGAAGCTGGAGAAATCCTCGCCCGCCGCCTGCATGGCCAGATAGGCCCGGGCACCGCCGATAGTGGCTTCGATCTTGGCGCGCGAGCGCACGATGCCGGCATCAGCCAGCAGGCGCACCACGTCGGCCTCTTTGAAACGCGCGACCCTCGATGGATCGAAATGCTGGAAAGCGCTGCGAAAGGCCTGGCGCTTGCGAAGAATGATGCTCCACGAAAGTCCTGCCTGAAATCCGTCGAGCATCAGTTTTTCCCACAGGGCCCGGCTATCGCGCTCGGGAACGCCCCACTCCTCGTCGTGATAGGTCTGCATAAGCGGATCGCCCATGGCCCACCGGCAGCGGTGCGGCTCCTTTTTTGGCCTCGCGATCATCCAGCGTATGATGCCTCAACCTCAGCAGCTCAGTTGGAGAAACGCAGTCATGCCCATCACCGGCGGTTGCCTGTGCCGCGCGATCCGCTATGAATTCAGCGCTGCGCCCATCCTGGCGCGTGCGTGCTGGTGCCGTGTATGCCAGTACATTGGTGCCGGCAGTGGCACCGTCAACGTCTGTTTTCCAAGTGCGGCGCTGACTCTGCATGGCCAACCGAGCGTCTATAAAAACGTGGCCGATAGCGGTAACGCCATGCAGCGTCATTTCTGTCCCGGCTGCGGCACTCCGCTATTTACGGCCGCGGACATTCGCCCGCACCAGGTGTTTGTCCGCGCCGGTACGCTCGACGATCCGGAAATATGCCGCCCTGTGAGCACGATCTGGACCTCGCAGGCTCCGAGCTGGGCGTGCATCGATGACAGACTGCCGCGCAGCGAGCAGCAGGCTGCGCCGCCCGCGTAGCCGGCGAATCAGCGCGCGCATGCTGGCCAGGATACGGCTGTCGGCGCTGTTGAGTCTGGCGTGCATACCCGCCTGGTCACATCACGGTCCCCGAGATGTAGATGATTCGACGGCAGGCGTGTTTGACTACTACCTGCTGTCGCTGTCGTGGTCCCCGGACTACTGCCTCACCCACGCGCGGGACCAAGCGCAATGCGACCAACGGGGATTAGGTTTCGTGCTGCACGGATTGTGGCCACAATTCGATGCCGGCGACTTCCCGCAATACTGCCGTGGCGCACAGTCCCTGTCGGCACAGGCAACCGTATTCGGACAAACGATTTATCCGAGTCTGACGCTCATGCGGCACGAGTGGCAAAGTCATGGCACCTGCAGCGGCCTGGACGCGCTCAGTTACTTCAAGATCGCCGATCGCGCACTGGCCAGCGTACAAGTGCCGCAGCAACTTGAGGCGCCAAAGCGCAACCTCGAGCTCAGCGCCGCACAGATCACCGCCATGTTTCGCACGGCCAACCCGCGGCTGCCGGAAAATGCCATTACCGTCGTCTGCAGCCGCGGGGAACTATCGGAAGTTCGCGTGTGCCTGACGCGTGCGCTTGTCCCCAGAGCTTGCGGGCAACGCGTTCGCAGCCGCTGTCCCCTGGGCGCGGTGCAAATCCCCAGTTCGCGCTGATCGCCTATCGATCGCGCACGTAGGCATCGGCCGCAGGCAGCAGTCTTTGCTTCTCCGTCAGTTTGAAACGAGCGGTTTGCATACCACGGTCGATATTGGCTGCCATCTCGGCCGGGACGTTCGCGCGCACCCATACTTCGAGTTCTTCCGGCGGCACGCCGCTCCAAAACAGCTGCGGGATCTGTTGCGCGCTGATCAGCGGCGCATAGCGCGCAAACGGCGCCAGCAGCGCCTGGGCGTTATGAATGAAAACCGTCCATGCCAGCATTTGATGATCCGCAGCGAGGCGGCCAATGAGATAGAAGCGCAATGATGCCGCCTGTGTTGGAATCTCGTTCGACAGCGCCAGGCGCGCGGCCTGCTCGGCAAGGACCGGGTCGCGAACACTCATCAGCGCGCTGTAGAACCGTCTCAGTTCGGACTCATCCTTGGCCGCTCTGGCCAATGCGTGCATTTGCTCAAACGTGGCCGCATCGCTGTAACGCGCAACCACCGAGAGGATCGCGGTCTGATCATCGGGTGCTATGGCATTGTGGTCCGTCATGAAGAGTGCGAATCGGCGGCGCGCCTCGTCGATGATGGTCTGATCGCCCCACATCCCCAGATCAGCGATCAGGGTGCGGCGCAATTGCTGGATATCCGCTGTCTCGCCTGACTTAGGGTTCCACCCCAGCTGCGTGAACGCCGACACGCCAATCGAGCGTGCGTAAGCGGCAAAGGCGTCGTGTCCGGGGGTGCCGCGCGCGTCCAACTCGATGGTCTCGAGCGCGCCGATGACTTGCTGCCAAGCGCGCGGGTCCAGGTCGGTGCCCATCGCGGCAGCCAGCGTCAGGTAGCCCGACAACGGCTCGGTGGCGGTTTGCACCAGAGCCCATTCATCATCCAGCAGGGCAATGCGATCAGCCGCCGGAATACGGTCAAAGTCTTTGATGTTGGCATTCAGCGTCTCGGCGTCATATCGCGCGCGATAGAAGCCGATGGCATCGGCATTGACGCTCAGCGGCTGATCGCACCGACCTGCCAGGACGCGCTGATCGTCCTGTGTCAACAGCAGTGCTTGTGGAACGCCATCGGCGCCGGCTCGAATCTGCAGCGGAATGCTCCAATGCGATTGTGCCGGATCGGTTCCGGTCAGCAGAAAACGCTGCTGCGAAAGCCGGAGCGTGCGCGCACCGGTGGCATCGCAACTGCTCGCCACGCTGACCAGCGGGTAGCCCGCCTGTTCGGTCCACCCGGCAAGGATTGCCTGCACGTTCTTGCCGCTGGCAAGACCCAGTGCGTTCCACAGATCCGCCGTGGTCGCATTCGAAAACGCCCGCGCCCTGACGTAGCTGCGGATGCCGCTACGAAAGGTATCCGGGCCGATATAGGCTTCGAACATACGCAGAATTGACTGTCCCTTGCGATAGGTGATCTGCGGATCAAACACGGCCGTGGCCTGCAGTTCATCGACCACGTGTTGCTGAATGGCGTGCGAGGCGGTGAACGCATCGGCAGTCATCGCGTCCTGCTTGTCGGCATCCCTGCCCTCCCACCAGTTCCAGTCCGGATTGCGGCGCGCGGTTTCCTTGGCCGCCATCCACGAGGCGAAACTTTCATTCAACCAGATGTCATCCCACCATCCCATGGTGACCAGGTCGCCGTTCCACTGGTGCGCCATTTCGTGCGCCTGTACGCTGAACACGGCTTGCCGTGAACCCGTGGTGGTGGAGGGTGTCACCAGCAGTATCTGGTCGTTGTAGGTGATCGCACCCCAGTTCTCCATCGCGCCGGTGAAACCGCCGGGAATAGCGATGGAGTCAAGCTTGGGCAGCGGAAACGGGTAGCCGAAATAGTCGTTGTAGTCGCTAAGAATCTGCTGCGCGTTGGCGAGCGCGGTCTCGCCGTCATGCTCCTGGCCGCGCACTGTCCAGACGTCAAGCGTGACACCCTCAGTCTGGGCGCTGATGGCACCCAGCTCCCCAGCCGTCAACTCCACCAGATAAGTCGGCATCTTCGGCGAGCGCATGAAGGTCGTAGTTGCAGTCAACCCGCGAAGCACGCGTTTGGCGATCGGCATGTTGGAAATGGTCGCCCATCCCGCCGGCACGGTGATGCTCAATTGGTAGCTGGCGCGGAACGCCGGCTCATCCCAGCAGGGAAACATGCGGCGCGCATCGGTTGATTCCATTTTGGTCGACAACATCAGCCGTTGTCTGCCATCGCCCACGGTATAAGGTTGCACGAACAGGCCGCGCGACAGGGTTTCGATCTTCCCCGAATAGGCAAAACTCAGCGTGTGCTCTCCGACCGTGGCTGGCGCGGTCAGCGTCACCACCGTCAATTGCCGCGCCTGATCCGAGACCACGCTCCGAACCCGCCTGCCGTCCAGTCGAACCCCATGGAGCGACTCGTTCAGAGAATTGAAGACAATGCTCGCGGAGGGCGCGCGAAATTGCAGCGCCACTGTCTCGGAGCCGGAAAAGGTTCTGGCGGCGATGTCCGGTACCAGATCGATCGTGTAGTCAAGCGGCACCACATTCTTGGGCAGTCGGCCGGGCGCCGAATCGAACGCGAACGGCGCATCGGCCCATCCGGCCACCGGCATCGCCAAGGTGAAAACGGCGCAGACCGCAGGGCTCAGGTTAAGTGACATGAGTGCCAGCTACACGGACGAAGGCGTCATTATTGGTCGGGCGGAGCGGGTGACGCAATCCGCAGGCGTTGGCCGCGAAATTACCTGATAATGCTACGCGCAATTCCAAACATGTCATCGCACGATTCCGCGACAAGTTCCATGAGCTATCGATTGAGCGAGGATGAGGACGCCGTGCTGCTCGCGCCCAGCAGCGCGAGTGCATCGGCGAGTGTGATCTGGCTGCATGGCCTCGGCGCCGATGGGCATGATTTTGTGCCTATTGTGCCCGACCTGCGGCTGCCGCCGGCCCTGGCGGTGCGCTTCGTGTTTCCACACGCGCCGGTTCGGGCGGTATCGCTCAATCATGGCGCTGCCATGCGTGCCTGGTACGACATCAAGGTGCTGTCGATCGACTCCGCGGAGGACGCCGACGGCATTGCCGATTCCGCGACCCGCATCGACGGCTATCTGCGGCGCGAACGTGCGCTCGGGATCGCCGCCAATCGTATCGTGATCGCCGGTTTCTCTCAGGGAGGTGCCATGGCCCTGTATAGCGGACTGCGTTGCGAACAAACGTTGGCCGGCGTCCTCGCTCTGTCCACCTATTTGCCACTGCGGCAGCGGCTGGCAGCCGAGGCAAGCGCCGCCAACCGGAATACCTCCATTCTCATGTGCCACGGCCGCCAGGATCCGGTGGTGCCGCTGCAATACGCAATGCTGTCGCGCGATGCCCTGATGCAGCAGGGTTATGCCGTGCAGTGGCAGGAGTACCCCATGCAACACGAAGTCTGCGCGCAGGAACTCGCCGACATTGCGGCGTGGCTGCGCCAGCGGTTGGCATAGCGGTCGCGACCTCAGATCGAACCCATGAGCAAGGTATTCATCTCGGCCGAGTCACTGTTGCGGGATTCGATGGAGCTCGCACGGATGATCGTACGCAGCGGCTTCAGGCCCACGTTTCTGGTCGCCATGTGGCGCGGCGGCACACCCATCGGCATCGTGGTCCAGGAGGTACTTGAATATCATGCCATTCACGCCGATCACATCGCCATCCGCACTTCTTCGTACAACAATATCGACAATCACAACAAGACGGTGCGGGTCCATGCACTGGATTATCTAGTGTCACGCCTGACCGCCGAGGATGCGCTGCTCTTGGTAGACGACGTGTTTGATTCCGGACGCAGTCTTGAGGCCGTGATCGCCGAACTCAAACGCCGTTGCCGGCGCAACCTGCCCGACAACATCCGTATCGCCACCGTGTACTACAAATCCACGCGCAACCGCAGTACTCTCATCCCGGATTATTACCTTAAGGACACCGGCGACTGGCTGGTGTTTCCGCATGAGATCCAGGGATTGAGCCGCGAGGAGATCATCGAGCACAAACCTGTCGGTGAAGACTTCTTTGATCCGGCCTAAGCGAGGCGACCCTGGCCGCGCTGAAGCAGCTCTAGAGCCAATAACCGACGGCGAACACCGCCAACATGCTCACGGCCAGAGCCAGTTTTATCAGCGTGCCGAACGCCAGGCCGATCCAGGTACCCAATCCGACCCGCGCGGCGGCGAGCAACCGTTGTCGCGCGAGCAGCTCGCCGGCTACCGCACCGAGGAACGGACCCGCCACCAGGCCCAGTAAACCGAAGGGAATACCGGCAACGCCGCCGACCAGGCTCCCGACCAGCGCCTGGCGGCTGGCGCCCACGCGCTTCGCCCCCATGGCACTCGCGATCAGATCAGCCAGCAGCGCCAGCGCCGCCAACACACCCAGCAGCGTCAGCGTCGGCCACCCGATCCGGGTGAAATGATCGATCCAAGCCGCGAGCCACATGCCACCGTAGAGCACCAGCACGCCGGGCAAGCCAGGAACCATGGTTGCCACGAATCCGACCGAGATCAGCACGATGGCAACCAGCCAGAGCGCTGCATGCGCAAGGTTCATCGCCACATCCAGTCGTCGCAGTGTTCGCAGCCAGAATACCCCGGAACCGCGCGGCATACACGGGCCAGTACCCCACGCAGTCCGCATGTGTATAGTTCGCTGACAATGATCAGACGGGCCGCCTACCTGGCGCGGATGCTTCTCAATGAAGCGCGCTCACCCGCGGCCCTGTCGGCGAGCCAGAGTCGGCAATTGCGATCGCTGGTCCGCTACAGCGCCGCGCGTGTTCCTTTCTATCGTGATCTGTACGCTGCGCACGGCGTTGATCCCGCGACCTTTCGCGGCTTGCCCGATCTTTCCTCATTGCCCATGGTCGACAAACGCCTCATGCGCGCAGCCGGAGGGGCCATACTATCCCTGGACGCCCCCTCCAAATTGGTGACCATCAGAACCTCAGGTTCCACGGGCGAGCCGTTCACATTTCAGATCGACCAACGCCACGACCAGTGGCGCAAGGCGCAATGCCTGCGACCCTATGTAAGCAACGGCCGGCGCCTGCGGGACAAAGTACTGCGGCTCACGGCGTTTCCGATTCAGCGAACGCCGTGGTTTTCACGGTTGGGACTGCTGCGCGAAACGCAGCTGCACTGTTCCACCGAGCCGCGTGGCGTCGTGGGCGCCTGGCGGCGCTACGCGCCCGACATACTCCAGGGTTATCCTGCAGATCTGCGCGCGCTCGCCCACTATTGTCTCGAAGCTGGCGAGCCGCTGCGGCCCGCCCCGCGGCTAATATTCTCGGACTCGGGACTGATGCTGCCGGATACGCGCGCGTTGATCGCCCGCGCATTTGGGATTTCGGCCACGGACATCTTCGGCACTTTCGAGAGCGACAATACCGCCTTCGAATGTGCCGTCCACAATGGCTATCACATTGCAAGCGATAGCGTGATTCTGGAGATTGTCCAGGACGGCAAGCCGGTGCGTATCGGGGAAGCTGGCGAGCTCGTGGTGACCGTGCTCGGAAACCGGACATCGCCGTTCATTCGCTACAATTTGAAAGACATCGGCCGACTGTCGGCGCAGCCGTGCCCGTGCGGGCTTCCATTTCCGTTGCTGTCCGTGATCGAGGGCCGTGCCAATGATCTGCTGCGGCTGCCAGGCGGACGAACGCTGGGACCCTCGGGCGCGCTGGTGCTAATGACCCAGTTCGCCGATGCAATCATTCAATATCAGTTGCGACAGCTGGCCATCGGCCATTTCGAACTCTTCATAGTGCCGTCGAACCGGTTCGCACAGCTCGGGCCACAACCGATCATCGATGCCCTGCGATCGCAACTGGGCGCCGCCACGATCGAGCTGCGATTGGTCGCTGCCATCGCGCCGGACCGGTCCGGCAAGCTGCGTGCATTCATATCGCAACTTGTCGATCACGCCGAAGACCGAGCCGGTAGCACTGCACCACCAGCGCCGCCAGAATGATCGGGTCGACCGGCAGGCGATAACGTCCCTCGATGATGCCCCGCTGCTGTAGCGCCAGCAACGCGATCATCAACAGTCCGCAGATTGGCAGCAGCCGTTCCCGGCCGACAAATTGCCCCCGGACCAGGCCGCAGGCCACCACGGCGATGATCGCTGGCCAAAGCCAGCGCATCCAGACGGTCAGTGTGCCGACCAATGTATCGCCATCGATCGCGGGCCATGGCTGACCGAAACCCAGGTACAGGAGGTTTTCCCAGAAGTCCTGGAGCTTGGAGAATCGACGCGCGTCACGGACGCGCTGGTCCTCCTGAATCCAGCTCGCGCGCCCGAGCCGGGTGTCGATGGTGACGGCGACCTCGCCGACGCGGTCGGTCATCCAGTCTGAAAATGGATAAAACGTCGGATTGTAGAAACTGGGACTGCCGAACCCGTAGCGCCCTTGCGGTCCGTAATCGAGCGTGATGTTCTTCTGGCCGCTGTGACGGTAAATTTCCGCCAGATAGGGGTTACCGAAGGGCGCAAAAAAGCCCAGGGCGGCGCGACAGTGAAGACCGGCCGGCAAGGCGA
>DASXLF010000507.1:0-7374 GCA_036496405.1 Steroidobacteraceae bacterium
AACGCCACGCTGTTGTCCGCGGACGGCAAGGAAAAACTACGCACCGCGGCGCTGGAGGCCGTGCGCAAAGTGGTCAGCGCCGAAGGCGGCGACGGCAAGCTGGTCGAGAGCGTGTATTTCACCAGCTTCGTGATTCAGTAGATGAGCGCCGAAATCCTCAATCAGGACGAGATCGATGCCCTGCTCAAGGGCGTTGATGATGGTGCCGTAGCCACAACTCCCGTGCCCGAGGATCGCGGCCAGGCGCGCGATTACGACCTGGCAACCCAGGTTCGCATCGTGCGCGGGCGCATGCCGACTCTGGAGATGATCAACGACCGCTTTGCGAGATTGTTCCGCGTCGGCCTGTTCAACATGATTCGCCGCACGCCGGAGATCAGCGTCAACCCGGTGCGCGTGCAGAAATTCACCGAGTACACACAGAACCTGCATGTGCCTTCGAGCCTGAACCTCATCAAGATCAATCCGCTGCGCGGCACTGCATTGCTGACCCTCGATGCCACGCTGGTGTTTGCCATCGTCGACAACTTCTTCGGCGGCAACGGCCGCTACGCCAAGATCGAAGGCCGAGAATTCACGCAAACGGAGGGGCGCATCGTGCAGATGGTGCTGCGCCAGGCGTTTGCCGATCTGACCGAGGCCTGGAGCATGTGCAGCCCGATCAGCATCGAATATCTCAATTCCGAGATCAATCCGCATTTCGCCAATATCGTCAGTCCCTCCGAAGTCGTGGTGGTCACAGCGTTCAAGATTGAGCTCGAAGGCGGCGGCGGCCAAATGCATGTCACCATGCCGTACGCCATGATCGAGCCGATCCGCGACTTGCTCGACTCCGGCATGCAAAGCGACCGGATGGAACATGACGAGAACTGGGGCCGCAGTCTGCGTGAAGATATCGAGGAGGCCGAGGTCGAATTGGTGCCGGTACTCGGTCATGCCACCCTGACGCTCGGGCGCCTGGTGGATCTCAAGCCCGGCGACGTCATTCCCTGTGACTTCGATGGCGAGGTCACATTGTTCGCTGAGGGCGTGCCGGTGCTGCGCGGCGGCTATGGCACCTCGCGCGGCCAGCAGGCCGTCAAGGTTTCCCAACGGATCGGACGGCGCAAGCCGCCGATATTAAGTAATGTGGTGGTGAGAAAATCATGAGTACACAAACTGCTAACGCCATCGAGCCGCAAGTAGCCGAATTGGGTCATTTGAAGGCCGATGTTCCCGATGCCGGTGCAAACCGTGAGCTGAATCTCGACGTGGTGCTGGATATCCCGGTCACGCTATCCATGGAAGTCGGCCGCAGCCGCATCAGTATCCGCAACCTGTTGCAGCTGAGTCAGGGATCGGTGGTCGAGCTGGACCGGGCCACGGGCGAGGCATTGGATGTGTATGTGAACGGTACGCTGATCGCGCACGGCGAAGTCGTCGTGGTCAACGATAAATTCGGCATACGCCTGACCGATGTTATCAGCCCGGCCGAACGTATCCGCAAGCTGAAATAGCGGGGTTCAAGAATCGCTGCCTGCGGCCGATACATGCAGGCAGTAGATAGGAGTAACCGACCGTGCCAGCGACGCTCCAGACCGAAGCTCAAGCGGCGGCAACGCAACAGGCACTATTCAAGTTCGTCAGCGAGCTGGCCCGGGAATTGTCGCTCGGACGCGTGGATCTGCCGTCCTTTCCCGATGCGGCGGCCCGTGTCCAGACGGCGCTGTCCGATGAATCCGTGACCGCCGAGCGCATTGCGCGCGTGATCACCTCCGATGCCGGACTGACGGCGCGCGTTTTGACCATGGCGAACTCGACCCTCCTGCACCGTGGCGATAGCCGTGTTTCCGACCTCAAGGTCGCGATCACCCGGATCGGTCACGAGAATATCCGCACCGCGGCGCTGGCCTACGCCACGACGCAGCTGCGGCGGGCGCCGGACTTGCTGCACATTCGCTCGCGGCTGGATAAGTGCTGGCAGGAAGGCGTGCGCGTGGCGGCGCTGGCGCGTGCCATGGCCAAGGAATCACGCCAGGTGCGCACCGATGAGGCCATGCTGGCGGGGTTGCTGCACAATATTGGAAAGATCTACATCCTCGCGCACACGCCCAAGGAAGGCAGCGATTCCTTCGAATACGAGGATGAGTCGCTGAACAGCTGGCATCCGAGCATCGGCCAGGCGCTGATCGAGAACTGGAAGCTGGGTGATGAGCTGGCCGCGGCAGTCGGCGGCCAGTTCGAGCTGGACCGCAGCCACGAAGGATCGCCCGACCTCCAGGACCTGCTGATTGTCGCCGTCTATGTGGCCACGCAGATGGCCAACAGCAGCGCCGATGATTCGGCCCTGGCACAGATACCAGCAGCCAAATCACTCGGACTCACCGACTCCGCGTTCGTGCGCATCATGCTCGAATCGCAGACCGACCTCGAGATGTTGCAGGCCGCCCTCGGATAGCTTCAGTCCGCCGGGGTGGTATTCGTGAAGTACGTCACGATGTAGGCCTTCAATGTGCCATCGCTCTGCGCGATGCCCGAAATCTTCACTTTGGTTCCCACCGCCAGTCCGTCGGTGAACGACATCAGACCTGCGGCGGTGGTGATATCGACCGGACTGACGGTCACCACGCCATTGCTGAAGTCGACCTGATAGACCAGCGTCGCCTGGCCGCCGGTGTTGCTCACCGCCACGGTCACCGGCAGCGTGCCATTGGCCGCCGTAGCCGTGAAGCTCAAGCCACTGCCGGCAGTGGCTGGCGCCGTGGCCACCGAGACGATTGGGACCGGCACGGGTAGCAATATGCTCGCGGCCACGCTCCAGCCCGTGGGGTTGGCCGGGTCATCCCACCTGGCGTAGCTGACGCCGGCGGCAAATATCTGCGGCGCCGAGCCACCGAAGGACACGGTGCCGTTGGTCGCAGCGACGAAATCGGCAATGGCGCTGCTGCCGGAATCCACCATGGTCGGAAAGGCAAAGTTCCACCACTTGTAGCCGGTGATGGCGGTACCGCTGGCATCGTTGCCATTGGCGCTGGCCGCGGCGATGTAATCCAGCGTCACCGCGTAATCATCGCTCGCATGCGGGAAATTATGCGTGTACATGAAGCTGGTGGTATTGGCCTGCGAGATGGTGCCCGAGTAGGCGGCCGTCTCGATGTCGATGCTCTGGGCCACCAGCGGCGTGGCCAACGGATCGACCACGCTGGCATGCACCTTAAACCCGCGCACCAGTTCGTCATTGGTCAGGAATGACAGGCCGGTACCGATCGCGGTGCCATCGGCCACTGCATTGGCCGGCTGGCGGAAAAAGAACTGCGTATTGGCATCCACCTGCATGGGTACGCCGACGCCCGAATCATTCTCGATCGTGACCATGCCGGTGCTGGAGTCGGCATGCAGCACATGTCCTTCCGGACTCAGCCAGACGCTGTTGAAGGTGCTGCTCTCCCAGATACGTGTGGCCACCAGCGTGCCATCCTGCTGATAACGCGCCGCGATGCGCACGAATTTGCCCATCAGGCTTGCTTCGGTGGAGAAGTTGAAGATGGTGCTCTTGGTCTTACCGTCCACGTCGTACAGCAGCGTGCCGTTGGTGGCATCAGCCAGTATGGTCAGGGATTGTGAACCGGCGACCGCAACCTCCGGCGTCTGCACCGGCAGTGCCGGGAAATCCTTGGTAATGGTGATCGAGGTGTTGTCGCTGGCTATGGTGTTCACCTTGCCGTAGCCATGGCGCAGCACCAGGCGTGTGATGTCGGCGACCGTCCGGCGGCGCACGGGACCGGTGAAATTAACAGCCCACTGGGTGCTGCTCGCGCCGGGCGGCATGTGGCCGACTATGAATGCCGGGTGCGCCAGGTCGAACTCCAGATCTAACGCATTGTTCTGGCTGGTGCTAACGACCAGCGGCGCGGCGAAGTTCACCGTTACCGGTACCTCGAGATTAGGTGCGCTGCCCTGGGTGTGCTGAATGTCGATATCCGAGGAGGACACCACCGTTGCCGGTGCCAGGCTGAAGCCGGTATTTGGGTCCGCGGCGGCGGTGAGCATGACATCGCCCGGATTGCCGCCCACGGTGACCACGGCGCCGGTGTAGGTGCCCACGGGGACCGTGATGTTGCCGAGGATCTCGCCCAGCTGGTCGAGCTGCTCGAGATTGACAAAGGGCGCGGTGGAAGGCGCGGTATAGACAGTGACATTGGCGCCGCTCTGCGGCACCAGTGCGATGCTCAGAACCCGCACGCCGATCATGGCCCAATCCGCCGATGAGGCATCGCTGACGATCAGCGGTACGGTGCCCGATTGCATCGTCGGGGCTAATGTCGCCATGCCCGAGCTGCCGCCGCCGCAGGCGGCCAGACCAGCGAGCAGGCTGCCGCAGGCCGCGAAACGTATTGCATTGTTTTTCATGACATCCCCAGCTCGGTTGACGGACCTAGTGGCAGTAAGCGGCTCAGGCACGGGGCGGTTGACGCCGGATCTGTCGGCGCCAGACGACAGCCAGCCACGGCGGCCGCCAAATAACCGTCGGCGTGAACCGCGTCACACCGTCTCAAGGGGCGCAAATCAAACCAGCAGAATGACTTAGCCGCGTGGCAGCGCCCGTGGCATGGGCGTTGCTCCATCGGCTGGCCGTGAACCGTCCACTAGCCAACACCCCTGTAAGCCGAACGCGGCGAGGATCGCTCGCGCCGTCGGTGCTGCTGTTCGCAAGCCATGTGGCCGGCGCTGCCGCGGCCACACCGTTCGCGGCGCCGGCGTTGCAGAGCATACCGGGACCGGCGGGCGGCACGCTACGGGTCACCGTGGCCATGGTGCTGGTGCTCGCCGCCCTGATGGCGGCCGCGTGGATGGCGCGCCGCTTTCGCGGTGTGGGTGGCACGGCCACCAGCTCGCTCGAGGTACTCGCCCAGGTATCGCTCGGCGCACGCGAACGCGCGGTGCTGCTGCGCGTGGGTGATCGTCAGGTATTGATTGGTGTGGCCCCCGGCAACGTGCGCACGCTGCACGTCGTGGACGGTGCGGCGGC
Source organism: Steroidobacteraceae bacterium (assembly GCA_036496405.1). Classification (GTDB taxonomy): domain Bacteria; phylum Pseudomonadota; class Gammaproteobacteria; order Steroidobacterales; family Steroidobacteraceae; genus FEN-1191. The sequence goes on from DASXLF010000507.1 coordinate 5,009, forward strand.
TGCGCTCGACGCGCCGGCAATCACAAGCGATGGCGTCGCCCGGCCCAGCTTCAAAACACTGCTGCTCAAGAGCCTGGGCAAATGAAAATGCGAACCGCTCACCGGTGCGCGCTGCTATCTGCACTGCTGATGCTGGCACTGCCGCTGGCGGCGGGCGCGGCCGCGCCCGGCATTCCCGCGATTGCCGTGCAGAGTGGTGGCGGCGGCCAGACCTACACTCTGACGATCGAACTGCTGGCACTGATGACCGCGGTGACGCTGCTGCCGGCAGCGCTGCTCATGATGACCGCGTTCACGCGCATCGTGATCGTGTTGTCCATCCTGCGCCAGGCCATCGGCGCGGGGCAGACACCACCGAACCAGGTATTGGTGGGGCTGGCCTTGTTCCTGACTTTGTTCGTGATGTCACCGGTGATCGATAAGATTCGCGTGGATGCCGTGGTACCGTACATGGCCGGCAGCATGGATACCACGACTGCTCTCGAGCACGGCATCGCGCCACTGAAGAGCTTCATGCTCGAGCAGACTCGCGAAAGCGACATCGCCGCGTTTGTACGCATCTCCGGAGGTAAGGGATTTGCCAGCCCGCAGGATGTGCCGCTGACATTGCTGGTGCCGGCGTTCGTCACCAGTGAACTCAAGACCGCATTTCAGATCGGCTTCCTGCTGTTCATCCCATTCGTGATCATCGATCTGGTGGTCGCCAGCGTGCTGATGTCGATGGGCATGATGATGCTGTCCCCGGTGCTGATTTCCCTACCCTTCAAGATCATGTTGTTCGTGCTGGTGGACGGCTGGACGCTGGTCATGGGATCGCTCGCATCGAGTTTCTATCGCTAGAAGGCAGACATGACTCCTGAAACAGTGATGACCATCGGCCAGCGCGCGCTGGAGATGACCCTGATGCTGGCCGCGCCCATGCTGCTGGTGGGCCTGCTGATCGGCATCCTGGTCGGCATTTTTCAAGCCGCGACGCAGATCAATGAGATGACGCTGTCGTTCATTCCGAAGTTGCTCGGCATTGCCGCGACCCTGGTGCTGGCTGGTCCCTGGATGCTCAAGCAGCTGGTCGGCTACACGCACATGCTGATCGCAAGTATTCCGTCATTGATCGGCTGATCCGTGGTGGTGCCGGTACTGACCTATCCGCAGATCGAAAATTGGATCGGCAGTGCTTTCTGGCCGTTCCTGCGCATCGGCGCCTGTCTGATGGTGGCACCCATGTTTGGCGCCAGTTATGTGCCACCGCGCATACGCATCGTGCTGGCCGGCGCAATGACGCTGGTGGCGCTGCCGATGATTCCACACGCCGACGGCATGACCGTGCTCTCCGCCGACGGCGTCATCACCACGGTGGAACAGATCGTCATCGGCGTGGCGCTCGGATTTGCATTGCAGCTGATGTTCGACGCCCTGACGCTGGGCGGCCAGGTGCTCGCCAACGGCATGGGACTGGGCTTTGCATTCAACATCGATCCGCTGCGCGGAGTGACCACTCCGGCGCTGGGTCAGTTCTATACCCTCCTGGGCATCCTGGTGTTTCTCGCGCTCGATGGCCACATCGCGCTGATCCAGACGCTGATCGCGAGTTTTCACGGCCTGCCGGTCGGTCCGGCGGGCCTCAGTCCCGACGCATTGCACTCGCTCGCCGACTGGGGCGACGAATTGTTTCTCGGTGCCCTGCGCGTCGCGCTGCCGGGAATGACGGCACTGCTGGTGGTCAATCTCGCCTTCGGAGTCACCAGCCGCGCGGCGCCGGCGCTGAACCTGTTTGCGGTCGGTTTCCCGGTGACCTTGATCTTCGGCTTCGTGATCGTGCTGCTGGGCTTGCCGGGCCTGCAGACCGTGGTGACCGATCTGCTGAGCGCGGCCTTCCGGTTCATGGGCATGCTGGTCGGGGGCAGCTAGACCATGGCCGATACCGATGATCGCGAACGAACTGAGAGTCCGACACAAAAGCGGCTCGACGATGCGCGCGCCAAGGGCCAGGTACCGCGCTCGCGCGATCTGAATGCGGCAGCGGTGGTGTTGACCGGCGGGCTGGGCTTGTTTTCGCTCGGTTCGGTGATCAGCGGCCACCTGCTGTCGGTGATGCGTGCCGGGTTGTCGTTTCGCGGCGCCGCGGCTTTCGACGACGGACAGATGCTGCTGCGCCTGGAACAAGCAGCCGTGGAGGCCGCTCTGGCGGCCGCACCGCTGCTCGGGTTATTGCTGGCGGCCGCGATCCTGGCGCCGCTCGCCATCGGCGGCTGGACCTTCAGCTCCCAGGCACTGATCCCCGATTTCGGCCGCCTGAATCCGATTTCCGGGCTCGGGCGCATGTTCTCGCTGCGCGGGTTGATCGAACTCGCCAAGGCCCTGGCGCG
>DASXLF010000508.1:0-3650 GCA_036496405.1 Steroidobacteraceae bacterium
CACCAGCGCGGCGCCGGTACGTGCGCGCATTTCCTGCAACAGTGCCAGGATCTGTGCCTGCACCGTGACATCGAGTGCCGTGGTCGGTTCATCGGCCAGTATCACCTCGGGTTCGCCGATCAGCGCCATGGCGATCATCACGCGCTGGCGCATGCCGCCGGAAAGCTCGTGCGGATATTGCCGCGCGCGCCGCTCGGGTTCGCCAATGTGAACGGCCGCGAGCATGGCCAGCGCACGCTGCTCGGCAGCGCGGCGCGTCAGGCCGCCGTGCACCCGCGGCACTTCGCTCAGTTGATCGATCACGCGCATGTAGGGGTTGAGTGCCGACAGCGAATCCTGGAACACCATGGCGATGCGTGTGCCGCGGACATCGCTGAATTGTCGCGAAGACAGGCCGAGCAGCTCCCGGCCGCGGTAACGAATACTGCCGTGCACCCGCGCCGAACCCGGCAACAGTCCCAGGATCGCCAGCAGCAGCGCCGTCTTGCCCGAGCCGGACTCGCCCACCAGGCCGAGGCACTCGCCGGCAGCGACTTCGAGGCTGAGTTCGCGAACTGCGGCAACACTGCCGCGCGCGCTCGGATAGACGATGCCCAGCTCGCTAACTTGCAGCACAGCCGTGCTCATGGGTGCTCGTGCGGGTCGAGCGCGTCGCGCAGACCGTCGCCGACGAAATTGAAGCAATAGACGATCGTGGCCAGCACCAGTGCCGGCACCAACAACAAATGCGGATGGGCCTGCATGTCCCCGGCGCCGTCGGCAATCAGTGAGCCCAGCGAGGCCAGTGGCGCGCGTACACCCAGTCCGAGGAAGCTCATGAAGGCCTCGAACAGGATCACGCTCGGAATGGTGAGCGTGGCGTAGATCACCACCACCCCGAGCAGGTTGGGCACGATGTGAGTGCGAATCATGCGTGCCGCGCGCACTCCCGAGACGCGCGCGGCGTCGACGAATTCGCGCCGCTTGAGCGCCAGGGTTTCCCCGCGCACGATGCGGGCGATGTCGAGCCAGGAGACCGCGCCGATGGCGACGAACATCAACCACAACTCGCGCCCGAACAGCACCGTCAGTACGATCACGAATGGGATGAATGGCACCGAATACAGCACGTCGACCGCGCGCATCATGAGCGCATCGATGGTACCGCCGGCGTAGCCGGCAATCGCGCCCCAGAGCACCCCCACCAGCACGCTGATGCAGCTCGCCGCCAGCGCGATCAATAGGGAGATGCGCACGCCCCAGAGCACGCGGATCAGCAGATCGCGCCCCAGTGGATCGGTTCCCAGGAGGTGCCCGCCGTGCAGGCTGGGCGGTTGGGAGATGAGTTGCAGTTGCGGCGTGTAGTAATCGTAGGGCGAGAATGCCGGCACGATCAGGCTACTGGCGGCCAGCAACAGCAGCACGCCGCCGGCAATGAGGGTACCGCGATGGCTGCGCGCGCGCCCGGCGCGGACCGTGATCTCAGGATTCAAGCCGCACTCTCGGATCGATCCACGCGTAGCACAGATCCGCCAGCAGATTGAACAGGATGATGAGCGCGCCGTAGAGAATGGTGATGCCCAGCACCAGTGTGTAATCGCGGTTGAGCGCACCGGTAACGAAGAAGCGGCCGATGCCCGGCAGACCGAACACGGTCTCCACTACGATTGAGATGGTAATGACGCCGGCGGTGGTGGGGCCCAGAAACGACACCAGCGGCGCGAGGCTCGGTCGCAGTGCGTGGTACAGCAGAATCCGGTAGCTCGACAGCCCTTTGGCGCGCGCGGTGCGAATGTAGGCCGTATTGAGCACATCCAGCGCGCTGCCGCGCACGATACGCGCCACATAGGCGATGTACGGCAATGACAGCGCCAGCACCGGCAGCACCAGATGCGAGGGCGAGCCCGGCACCCAGTCCCCGGCCGGTAGCCAGTGCAACTGCACCGCGAACACGAGCACCAGCAGCGGCGCGATCACGAATACCGGCAGCGAGATGCCCGCCATCGCCAGCGCCATGGGCAGGCGATCCCACCAGGTGTGGCGCCGCCAGGCGGCGTTCAAGCCAATGGGGATGCCGAGCAGCAGCGCCACAGCGATTGCGCTCAAGCCAATGGTCAGGTCGACCGGGAAGCCGGTGGCGATGATCTGGTTGACCGAGGTGTTGCGATATTGGAATGACGGGCCGAGATCGCCGTGCGCGAGATCGTTGAGATAGCGCAGATACTGGCGCCACAGTGGCTCCTGCAGGTGATAGCGTGCTTCGATGCTGTGCCTGATCTCCGGCAGCAGGGATTTGTCGGCCGAGAATGGGCCGCCGGGCGCCAGATGCAGCAGCACGAACGCCAGCGTGACGATCAGCAGCAGCGTCGGCACGCTTTCGAATACACGGCGCAGGATGTATCGAGGCATGTGCTCAGCGCCCCTGGTGCTCGAGAATATACAGGTAGCGCGACAGATTGCGGTCCATGACATTCGAACGCCAGCCCCGCACGTAGGGTTTGATCAGGTGCCGCGTGGCGTAATAGTAGAGTGGTATGTAGGCGGCATCGGCGTTCAGGGTCTGCTCGGCCTGCTCGAGCAGGTGGTAGCGCACGGCGTTGTCCGGTTCCTCGGCGACCTGGGCCAGCAGGGCATCAAAGCGCGCATTGGCGTAGCTGCCATAGTTGAAGGGGCTGCCGCTCTGGAACAGCTGCATGAAATTTACCGGGTCGGCGTAGTCGCCGATCCAGGCATCGAAGAACAGTGGCAGCGAGCGCAGCTCCCGATTCTGCATCAGCACCTTGAATTCGGTTTCATCCAGGTTCACATCGGCCCCAAGCACCGCGTGCCAGCGCGCGGTCACCGCCTCCATGTAGTGACGCTCATCCGTGCCCTGCACCGAAGTGCTGAGATTGACCCGCAGCGGATGTTCGGTTGTATAGCCGGCCTGCCGGTAGAGACGGCGTGCCTGCGCATCGCGCTCCGGTTGTGTCAGGGCCGCCCAGTCCGGGTGCTGCTGCCGGTAGCCGTCCAGCGGCGGCATGAGCGTGTCGGCCGGTTCGTACATGTCGAATTTCAGGTAGCGCGTGAGCGCAGCGCGGTCGATCGACAGGATGAGCGCCTGCCGCAACGGCAGATTGTCGCGAAACGGCGGTAATTTGAAATTGAACGCCAGCATGTAAGTGCCCAGCCAGGGCGAGTTGATTACCTGATCGCCGAGCGTGCGCTTGAGCCACGGCCGCTGGCTGGCCGCGAACGAGTCGGTGAACTGGATATCGCCGGCAAGGTAGCGCAGCACCGCCTGCGCGCGGTCGGGCATGGTGTAGTAGATCACCGATTGCAGGTGCACATGCGAGGCGTCCCAATAGAAGGGATTGGCGCGCAGCGTGATGCGGTTGCCGATGACGTCTTCGCTGAGCATGAAGGCGCCGTTGCTGACCAGATGCCCTGGCTGTACCCAGTCATCGCCGTAGCGCTCGATCGCCGGCCGGTACACGGGATAGAGGTACGTCTGGTCCATCAGGTCCAGCAGATATGGCGTCGGTGCGCCCAGATGTACCGTCAATGTGTGCGCATCGTTGGCCTCGACGCCCAGAGCCTCCGGCGGCTTGCGGCCGAGCGCGATGTCGAGCGCGTTGACGATTGGCGCCAGCGCCTGTGCGTAACTGGCGCGGGTTTTTGGATTCACCTCG
>DASXLF010000509.1:0-2602 GCA_036496405.1 Steroidobacteraceae bacterium
CTGCAGGATGACGCCGTTGAGAGCGGCGGCCTGGGTGGTTTCGAGCGCTGCGCCTGCTCCCGGCACGGCCAGAGCAAAGATGCCGAGTTGACAATAGCCGAGGTGATTCACCGACGAGTAGGCAAAGACCCGCTTGAGGTCCTTCTGCGCTGCCGCGGCCCACGCGCCCATCACGATGGTGAGCACGGCGAGCACCAGCAGAGGCGTACGTATTTGCGCGATTTCGTGTCCGAACATGGGCAGCGCGATGCGCAGCAGGCCGTAAACGCCCATCTTCGACATGGTGCCGGTCAGCAGCATGGTCACGGGCGAAGGCGCTTCGCTGTACGCGGCGGGAAGCCAGGTGTGGAACGGCATGAGCGGCACTTTTACGGCGAAGCCTGCGAGCACGCCGATGGCGAGCCACATCATGACGTGATGGTGGGGCAGATATTGGGTGACGGCCTGCTCCAGTTCGCCGGTGGAAGCCATCAGACTCAAGTGAGTGAAATCCATGCTGCCGGTGGAGAGGAAGACGGCCAGAAACGCCAGCAGCAGGCCCACGGAGCCGGCCATGGTGTAGACAAAGAACTGCGTGGCCGCGGGGCCGCGCTTTGCTCCACCCCACAGCTTGATGAGGAAGAACGCCGGGATCAAGCTCAGTTCCCAGAACAGAAACCAGTGGTAAAAATTGAGCGCGGTGAAGGTGCCGAACAGACACGATTCGAGCAGCAGCACGAGCGCGAAGTACAGGTTGGGCTGGCTGTGCACGCGATGCGCGGCGTCGAGCGACATCAGGGTCACGATGGCCGACAGCACCAGCATCAGCGCGCCCAGCCCGTCGACGCCAAGGTGATACTCGATGCCCAGCGAGGGCGCCCACGCGCGCTGCTCCAGCAGGCCGATGGTTCCGTCGGCAGGCAGCTTCATCCACACCACCAGGGCAAGGGCCATGGCGCCGAGCGCGGCGATCATGGCTACGACGCGCGCATGCCGGCCGGCGAGAAGCACGATCACCGCGCCAAGGACGGGCAGCGCGGTCAGGAGCGTCAATATCGGTATACCGTTCATCCGCGACTGCTCCAGATCAGGATTGCGGCCAGCACCACCACCGCCAACGCGAGGAGGCGCAAATATTGCTGCACGCGGCCGGTCTGCATGCGCGCCAGCAGGCCTCCGCCGGTGTAGATTTCCTCGCAGCCTTTGTCGAAGCCGCCATTCACGAATTGCTGATCGAAGAAGCGATCGAAGTGCGCGAGGGCGCGGAAAGAGAGCGTGACCGCGGCGACCATTCCGCCCCAGACGCGCCGGTCGAACCAGTCGGCAACGCGCGCCCACCATGCGTAAAAGGCGATCACGGTGACGCCGTAGAGCTCGTCGACGTAGAGACGGTCGCGCAGCCATCCCCAGATCGTCGGGGCGGCCTTCTCGAGCGCATCGGGCTCTTCAGCGCGCGGCGACTTGCTGTCGTACAGCCACCAACCCAGTCCAAGACCAAGAAAAACGACCAGCGTGGATGTCGCGATGAGCGGCCAGAATCCCGGCTCGTTGAAGCCGGCGAATGCGAGCGCGGCGGGACGGTCTTCGAGGAACGCGCGGAACCAGGGCCACCCAGGCGTGCCAACGATGCCCAGAGCAACCGCGAAGAATGCGAGGATGGCGAGCGGCGCGGTCATCACGCGCGGGCTTTCGTGCGGATGTTCGTGGCCGCGATACCGGCCGAAGAATACGTAGCAGACCTGGCGCGTCATGTAGAACGCGGTGAGCAACGCGCCGAAGACCAGCAGATAAAACGGGCCGCGGCCGGCATGCCATTCGTGGGCCGAGGCAAGAATGGCATCCTTGCTCCAGAACCCGGAGAAGAGCAGCGGAAACCCGGACAGGGCGAGCATGCCGACGGCGTAGGTGGCGAAGGTGACGGGCATCTCCTTGCGCAAGCCGCCCATGCGGCGGATGTCCTGCTCTTCGTGGGTGCCGTGAATCACCGAGCCTGCGCCCATGAACAGCAGCGCTTTGAAGAACGCATGCGTGATGAGGTGGAACATGCCCACGGCCACGCCGCCCATGCCGAGGCCCGCCATCATGTAGCCGAGCTGCGAAACGGTGGAGTAGGCGAGGATGCGCTTGATGTCGTTCTGCGCGACGGCGATAAGCGCGGCGAAAACGGCGGTGGCCGCGCCCACCCAGGTGACGACGGTGAGTGCGACCGTCGTGCTGCCCGCAACGGCGCCGCCCTGCGACAGCGCGCCGCCTGCCGCCATGAGCGGATAAACGCGCGCGACGAGATAGACGCCGGCGGCGACCATGGTTGCGGCGTGAATCAAGGCCGACACGGGCGTGGGACCTTCCATCGCGTCGGGCAGCCATACGTGCAGGGGAAGCTGGCCGCTCTTCCCTGCTGCTCCGGCAAAGACCAGCAGGCCGATGCCAGTAGCCGCGCTCAGGCCCAGCGCAGCTTTGCCGGCGAGCATCGCCGCAATGGCATCGCTTTCCAGCGCGCCGGAGCCGTGGTTATAGAAGAGCAGAGTGCCGGTCTGCACAAAAAGCCAGACGATGCCGAGCAGGAAGAAAACATCCCCGACGCGCGTGGTGATGAAGGCTTTCTTGGCGGCGGCCGCAGCCG
>DASXLF010000510.1:0-2359 GCA_036496405.1 Steroidobacteraceae bacterium
CGACGGTGCCGGCTGGAGCGAAGGCTGCGGCGTGTTGGTGCTGAAACGTCAATCCGACGCCGAGCGTGATGGCGATAATATCCTGGCATTGGTCCGTGGTTCTGCCGTGAACCAGGACGGACGGAGCCAGGGGCTGACGGCCCCCAATGGTCCGAGCCAGCAGCGTGTGATCCGCGCGGCCCTGTCGGCGAGCGGGGTGAGTCCTGACGACATCGACGTGGTCGAGGCGCACGGCACAGGCACAAGCCTCGGCGATCCGATCGAGGCGGGCGCGCTGGCTGCGGTGTTCGGTCCGACGCGGCGTGAAGAGCGGCCGCTGTGGCTTGGTTCGTCGAAGTCGAACCTCGGGCATACGCAGGCGGCAGCCGGCGTGCTGGGCGTGATGAAGATGGTGCTGTCGATGCAGCACGAGGTTTTGCCGAAGACGCTGCACTCGGATCGTCCGAGCAAGCATATTGCCTGGGAAGGCAGTGGGCTGTCTCTGCTGCAGCAGGCGCGCGCTTGGCCCCGTGGTGCGGCGCGGCCTCGGCGAGCAGGGGTAAGCGCGTTTGGATTCAGCGGCACGAATGTGCATGTCGTTCTAGAGGAAGCTCCGGCACGGGCGGAGGCGAACAGCATCGCGCCCGACCTTGCTTCGATCGAGGAAGCCGAGCAGGCACATTTGCCGCTACCGCTGTTGGTGTCTGGCCGTGACGATGCTGCGCTTCGTGCGCAGGCGGGACGGTATGGAGAATGGCTGTCGCAGCATGGCGAAGCGGACTGGTCGTCTGTCGTGCGCACGGCGGGGCTGCACCGGACGCAGTTTGGGTCCCGTGCATCTGTGTCGGCGAAGGATGCGTCGCAGGCTGTTGAGGCGTTGCGCGCGCTGGCTGAGGGCCGCGCGCATGCGGCGGTTTCAGTCGGGCAAGCGCAGGGTGAGCGCGGCGGCAAGCTAGCTTTCCTGTTCACGGGGCAGGGCGCGCAGCAGCTCGGCATGGGCCGGGCGCTATTGGAATCCTGCCCGGGATTCCGCGCGGCATTCGAGGAGATCTGCGGCCATTTCGACGCGCTGCTGGATATGCCGCTTCGCGATGTGATGTTTGCGGAGGAGGGCTCGGAGGCGGCTTCGAAGCTGGACCAGACGGCCTATACGCAGCCTGCCTTGTTTGCGGTTGAGGTGGCGCTGTTCCGCCAGCTGGAGCAGTGGGGCGTCGAGCCGGACATTCTGCTGGGTCACTCGATCGGCGAGCTCGCGGCTGCGCATGTCGCGGGCGTGTGGTCGCTGAGGGATGCCTGCCGTGTGGTCGCCGCGCGTGGCCGCCTGATGCAGGCGCTGCCTCAAGGTGGGGCCATGGTGGCGCTGGAGGCAAGCGAAGCGGAGGTGCTGCCGCTGCTCGTGGACGGTGTGGAGATTGCAGGGCTGAACGGCCCGCGCTCGACGGTGATCTCGGGCGATGAAGCAGCGGTTCTGGCGCTGGCGGAGCAGTTCAAGGGCAACGGCCGCAGGACCAATCGATTGCAGGTGAGCCACGCGTTCCATTCGAAGCGGATGGAGCCGATGCTGGACGCGTTCCGCAAGGTGGTCGCATCGGTCACGTTCGGAACGCCGCGTCTGCCGGTGGTGAGCAATGTGACGGGTCGTCTCGCGACCAGCGAAGAGCTTTGCAGCGCGGAGTACTGGGTGCGCCAGGTGCGCAGCCCGGTGCGTTTTGTGGACGGGGTGCGGCTGCTGGACACGGAAGGTGTGCGGGCCAGTCTCGAGCTTGGTCCGGACGGGATTTTGACGGCGCTGACGGTATCAAGCCTGTCGGAGGGATCGCAGCTTCAGGCGGTGGCGGCGCAACGGCGCGGGCGGGACGGCACCGAGGTGCTGCGATCGGCGCTCGGGATGCTGCACGTTCATGGGGTTGACGTCGACTGGGCCAAGGTCGCGGGAGCGCCTTCGAGCAAGCAGCACATGGCTTCGCTGCCGACCTATGCGTCCCAGCGTCAGCGCTACTGGCTCGAGGCGGAGAGGGCTGGCGGTGACGTCACCACGCTGGGTCAGTCGTCTGCTGAGCATCCGCTGCTGGGAGCGGCGACGCCGCTTGCGGAGAGCGACGCGTTCCTGCTGACGGGGCGGCTGTCACTGTCGGAGGCTGGCTGGCTGAAAGACCACGCAGTGTTCGGAACGGTGCTGCTGCCGGGGACGGGACTGCTGGAGCTGAGCTTTGCGGCGGCGCGTGCGGTCGGATTGACCACGGTGTCGCAGCTGACGCTGGTGTCGCCGCTTGTGTTGCCGGCAGAGGGCGCGGTCCGCGTTCAGGTCCAGCTGGATGGGCCTGAAGGCGAGGAAGGCCGTCGTGGCCTGAGCATCTACAGCCGTGCGGAAGATGCGAGC
>DASXLF010000511.1:0-2107 GCA_036496405.1 Steroidobacteraceae bacterium
ACACGCTAAGCGGCGGCCCCGATCTTGGCAATGCTGCGGTACCAGTCGAGGATCTGCTCGCCGTTCCAGTGCAGCACGCCCTCGTGCTTGTTCACGTAGTCGTAGATCTGCTCGAGATATTTGATCCGGTGCGGCTGGCCGCTGATGTAGGGGTGGATAGCCAGCGCGCAGATTTTCGCGTGGTTCGCGCTCTCGGCGTAAAGCCGGTCGAACTGGTCCGTCACCAGCTTGAGCAGGTAGTCGCTGTTGTGGTGCTGGACGATCATCACCGGAATGTCGTTGCATTCGATGGTGTAGGGCAGGGTGACCAGCGGACCCTTAGTGGTCTTGATCACCGTCGGCTCATCGTCATAGACCCAGTCGCCGATATATTTCACGCCTGCGGCTGCGAGCAGGTCCGGCGTTTCCAGCGTCTGCGTCAGGCCAGGCCCGAGCCAGCCGACCGGGCGCTTGCCGCAAAACTTCTCCATGATGTCCATGGTGCGGTTGATCATGCCGGCCTGGTCGGGCTCCTTGTGGATCGGGCCCTGCTCGTAGGCGTGGCCCATGAATTCCCAACCATCGTCACGCGCCTGCTTGGCGACGCGCGGGTAGTCCTCGCAGATGCGCGCATTGGCGGCGAGCGTCGGCTTGATGCCGAGTTTTTTGAACAGTTCGTGAAAGCGCCAGCAGCCGACGCGCATGCCATACTCATGGAAACCCCAGTGCACGACGTCGGGCATCAGCGGCACGCCGGTCGGGGCCGGGAGCAGCTGTCGCGCCATCGGCTTGCCGATGTCCCACACCTCGTAATTGACGATCGTCCAGAACACGATGCGCGCCTTGCCCGGCAGATTGAGCGGCGGGCGATCAACGATCGCGGAATAATCGGAACGTTCGCGCGGAATCATCGGATTGGCCATGACTGCTTCCTACCTGGTCGTTGCAGGCAGGTAGAATGTCACGCCGTCGCGGCCACGCGCAACCCGACCAGCCGTTCAAGAGTGGCGGTGTCCTTGAGCAATTGCGCGGAGGGCGCGCGGTGCGCCACCGCGCCGCGTTCGAGCACGATGGCTTCGGCGGTCAGCTCCAGCGCGATGTCGGTGTGCTGCTCCACCAGGACGATGGCGATGCTGCGGTCCGACAGCATCAGCTTTATTGCCGCGGCAAGCTCGTCGACGATTACCGGCGCCAGGCCCTCGAATGGCTCGTCCAGCAGCATCAAGGCGGGGTTGGTCATCAGCGCGCGCGCGACCGCCAGCATCTGCTGCTCGCCGCCGGAGAGCTGGTTACCCATGTTGCCGCGGCGCTCCTTCAGCCGCGGAAACAGCCTGAACACCGTTTCGAGAGTCCAGGCGCCCGGCCGCGCCGCGACTGTGAGATTTTCCTCGACGGATAATGACGGAAAAATTTCGCGCTCCTGCGCCACCCAGCCGATACCATTGAGCGCGCGCCGATGCGGCGCCAGCCGCGAAATATCCTGCCCGCGCCACGCGACAGCGCCGCTGCGGATCTGGGTGTAGCCCATGATGGTCAGCAGGAGCGTCGACTTGCCAACGCCGTTGCGGCCGAGCACCGCAAGACTGCCGTGCTCCGCCAGCTCCAGCGAAATGCCGTGCAGGACGACGGCATCGCCGTAGCCGGCGGTGATATTCTCGAGTTTGAGCAGCGTGTCAGCCAAAACGGTCATCCAAAACAGTTATGCATGTTTGCGCTTGCCCAGGTAGACTTCACGCACGCCGGGGTCGGCCGCGATCTCGGCCGGCGAACCTTCGGTGAAGATCGCGCCGCCGACCAGCACGATGATGTGCGTGGCGAAACGAAACACCACGTGCATGTCGTGCTCGATGAACAGCAGCGTCAGGTCGTCGGACAGGCCCGCCACCGCTTCGAAAACTTCACCGCTCTCTTCTTGCGGCACGCCGGCCGCCGGCTCATCGAGCAGCAGCACTTTCGGCCGGGTGGCCAGCGCCAGCGCGATTTCCAGCAGGCGCTGCCGGCCATAAGGCAGTTCGCGCGTGATCTGGTAGCAGCAATCGCCGAGCCGCAGTTTGCTCAGGATCTCATAGGCCTCCTCGATCGCCTCCTTATGAACGGCAATGTTCTGCCAGAACTTGTTAGCGATGCC
>DASXLF010000512.1:0-1585 GCA_036496405.1 Steroidobacteraceae bacterium
GGCGCGGGCTTGGGATCAACTCCCGACCGTCGACGCGCCGCCGGGAATTGCCCTGTCGGCGACGGCCCGCGATCTCGACCTGTTCGGTCCCGCGTCGTTGTACCGTCTTTGCTGTCTGGCCGGGACTGTCCTGGGGCGAACGCTGCTGGCGCGCTGGCTGTTGTCGCCCGCCGCGCCGTCGGAGGCCTTGGCGCGGCAGCGCGGCATCGCCGAATTGGCAGAGCAATTGGACCTGCGCCAAGAACTGGCCTGGCGCGGCCAGATGCGCTCGGACGCCAATCCAGCGGCCGATCCCACGTCGCTCGTGAGTTGGGCCGAAGGCGACGTCTGGCTTGCGCATCGACCCCTGCTGACATGGTACAGCCGGCTGTCGCCGCCGCTGCTGATCGCGCTGGCGGTGAGCGATTACTTCGCTCTGACCACGGGACCGTGGTGGCAAATGATCCTGTTCGGACAAATCGCCGTCAGCCTGGCGCTGGTGCGCGGCGTGCATGGGATCTTCCGCCAAATCGATGCCGGCGAACAGCAGTTGCAGCGTTATCGAGAGATGCTCGCGCTGGTGGAAACCTGGCCCGTTACCGCGCCGATTCTGGCCCACTTGCAGCAGCAGCTTACTGTGGACGGTCATCGCGCGCACGCGCAACTGTCGCGTCTGCGGCGACTTTTGGATCTGGCCGATCTGCGCTTCGCGCAGCTGGTCTATGGCGTGATCCAGGCCTTCACCCTGTGGGACTTTCACGTGCTCGCGGCGCTCGAGCGCTGGCAGCGCCGTTTTGGCCGGCACATCCGCGGCTGGCTCGACGTCTTGGCCGAGTTCGAAGCGCTGGCGTCATTGGCTACGCTGGCCTTCGACCATCCGCGCTGGACGTATCCAAAGCTCGATCCCCAGGGCCCGCGGACGGTCTCGGCCGTTGACCTTGCGCATCCCTTGCTCTCCGATCCGCAGCGCGTCGGCAACGACGTCGAGCTGGGTCCCCCGGGCAACTTCCTGCTGGTCACCGGTTCCAACATGTCGGGCAAAAGCACGCTGCTGCGCGCCGTGGGCCTGAACCTGATTCTGGCTCAAGCCGGTGCGCCGGTCTGCGCCAGCCGGCTGACGCTGCCGCGCGTGGCCGTGGAAACGAGCATGCGGATCGACGATTCGCTGGCGGCCGGCGTGTCGCTGTTCCTGGCGGAGCTGCAACGGCTCAAAGCGATCGTTGACCGGGCCCGTGAGTGCGGCGCCGCCGATCAGCCCGTGCTGGTGTTCCTGCTGGACGAGATTCTGCACGGCACCAATTCTCGCGATCGACAGGTCGCGGTCCGCCGCGTCGTGCAACATCTGCTCGACATGGGCGCGATCGGCGCGGTCTCGACGCACGATTTGGAGCTGGCCGCCGCGGGGCCCTTGGCCATGGCCTGCCACGCCGTCCATTTCCGCGAAGCGTTCAGCGGCGCGGGCGATCAACGGCAAATGACGTTCGACTATCACCTTCGCACGGGCATTGCCAGCTCAGCCAACGCCCTGGAACTGCTCGACCTGGTGGGACTCACCGATCACCGCGAGGTGGCCAAGGGCGACAAGGCGGTTTAATTCGACAGTAGT
>DASXLF010000513.1:0-2422 GCA_036496405.1 Steroidobacteraceae bacterium
CGCGCCAATATCGCAGCCTGCCGCGCGCAGGATGTCACGACGGTGCTGGCGGTGAATGCGCTTGCCGTGCCGGAGGGTGATGCTGCCAATCTCGTCTTCCTCGACCCGCCCTATCGCAATGACCAGTTGGCGGACGCAATCGATCGTCTGCGCGCAGTTGGCCGCCTGGCACCCAAGGCGCTGATGATTGTCGAAACGGCGCGCAGTGATCCGCCACCGATAACGGCGCCTTTGCTCGCGGAACGCGTGCATGGCGCCGCACGGCTCAGCATCTGGCGTGAGGATTAGCCCGACTTTCGCAACTCGACGACGATTTCGGGAATGTTGTGCCCACTGAGCGCCGGCAAGCTGTTGAAAAGTGCTGATTCTGTGTGGCGAAAACTGCGAAAACCGCTTGCGGTGCCGACCAAGTCCCTTGCGAAACGGCCGCCGGTTTTGAAAGCCTGGGGTCATGTTTCTACGCCACAAGATCCGCCGGAAGGACGGCAAAGAGCATCGCTACTGGAGCATCGTGGAAAATCGTCGGGTGTCCGGCGGTCGGACGGTGCAGCGGCATGTGCTGTACCTGGGCGAGATCAACGACGCGCAGCGAGCGGCCTGGTGTCAGACGATCGAGGCGTTCGACGCGGACGGCCAAGGGGCCAGACAGATCGCGCTGTTCCCCGAGGATCGCGCGGCTCCGGCGCTGAACTGTGATGTGGTGCATGTCCGGCTCAGTGGGCTGCGGCTGCACCGGCCGCGGCAATGGGGAGCGTGTTGGCTGGCGTGCCATGTGTGGGATCAGCTGCGGCTGGATGAGTTCTGGTCGCCCCGGCTGCCCGTGTCGCGGGAGGGGACACGGTGGCTGGACGTGCTGAAGACGCTGGTGGCCTACCGCCTGATCGACCCTGGCAGCGAATGGCGGCTGCATCGGCAGTGGTATGAGCGAAGTGCGATGGGTGATCTGCTGGGTGCGGACTTCGCTCTGGCGCACAAGGACACCCTGTATCGCTGCCTGGACCGGCTGGTGGTGCACAAGACAGAGCTGTTCAGCTTCCTGCAACGACGCTGGAAGGGTCTGTTCGGCGCGAACTTCGAAGTCCTGCTCTACGATTTGACCAGCACATACTTCGAATGCGATCCGCCTGCTGCCGGCAAGCGGCGCTTTGGCTACAGCCGGGACAAGCGCTCTGATTGCGTGCAGGTCGTCATCGCGCTGATCGTGACGCCGGATGGCCTGCCGCTGGCCTACGAGGTGATGGCGGGCAACACCTCGGACAAGACGACGCTGCGCGACTTCCTCGAACGGATCGAGACCCAGTATGGCAAGGCCGGACGCACCTGGGTGATGGACCGCGGCATCCCGACCGAGGCGGTATTGGCCGAGATGCGGGCGTCCGAGACGCCGGTGCATTACCTGGTGGGCACGCCGCGCGCCCGGCTCGGCCAGCTGGAGCAGGACTTCCTGACCAAACCCTGGACCGATGTTCGCGACACCGTTCAGGTGAAACTCGTTGAGCAGGACGACGAACTTTATGTCCTGGCCCGCAGCGGCGCACGCCGGGACAAGGAACAGGCGATGCGGCGGCGTCGGCTCAAGAAACTGATCAAGCGCCTACATGAGCTGCGCCAGCAGAAGCTGACCCGTGACCAGTTGCTCATCAAGCTGGGGGCGGCCAGGAAGGAGGCCGGGCCGGCGGCCTGGCGGATCATCGATCTTCAGTTGCCAGGCAAGGATCAGGCTGTCACGCCGGAGACGTTCGGCTTCAAACTGAACTGGCAGAGACTGCGCGAAGCGCGCCGCCGGGAAGGCAGTTACCTGCTGCGGTCGAATGTCACCGACGGGGATCCGGCGCAGCTCTGGACGTTCTATCTGCAACTGGTCGAAGTGGAACAGGCGTTCAAGGAACTGAAGGGGGATCTGGCGATCCGCCCGATCTACCACCAGACCGATGAGCGGATCGAGGCGCACATCTTTGTCGCGTTCCTCGCTTACTGCCTGCAGGTCACGCTGAAGCAGCGGCTGCGATCTCTGGCGCCGGGACTGACGCCGCGGTCGGTACTGGACAAGATGGCGGCGATCCAGATGGTCGATGTCCATCTGCCGACGACGGATGGTCGCACTGTCATACTGTCACGCTACACCGAACCCGAGGCCGACCAGACCATACTGCTCCAGCTTTTGAAGCTGGCCCTGCCCGACCAGCCACCTCCCAGGGTGATCGTGGCCGACGTGCCGTGATCGTCATGACAACGCCCGCTGTGGTGCCGACCTTGGCAGCACCGGGCGTGGAAAATCAGTCGATTGGCCGATTCCACCACGCGAGTAGCGAAAGTCGGGTTAGCGCCCGTCAATTATACCAGGTGCAGGGCAATCGCTTGAACGATGCCATACGCCGCTGCCGGCAGAAGCAGATCTATTTTTTCGCGGAGGGCGGCGGTG
>DASXLF010000514.1:0-1635 GCA_036496405.1 Steroidobacteraceae bacterium
AGCAGCCACTGCGCTTCGATGCGGATGCGCTCGCGGATCAGGCCGCCTTCGGAGAGCAGCTCGCGCAGCGGTTCTGTGGAGCGGCGATAACGACCATCCAGGGGAGACAGCGCGGCGAGGGCGGAAGATTCAGTCGCAGACATACGTGCGCAATCCGGCAATGAGCAATACGGGATGTTAGGATTTACAATGATACCGTGCCGGAGTGCCTGAGATGACAGCTTCTTTCCGTACCGAACGCGACAGCATGGGCGAGTTGCAGGTGCCTGCCGATGCGCTGTGGGGCGCGCAGACCCAGCGCGCCGTGCAGAACTTCCCGATCAGCGGCCGCCCCCTGCCGCGCGCCTTCATCCGCGCCATCGGCGTCATTAAGCAGGCCGCGGCCCTTGCCAATGCCAAACTTGGTCTGCTCAAGCCGGAGGTGGCAGAGGCCATCGCACTGTGCGCCGCGGAAGTGGCGGACGGGCGTCACGATGCCCATTTCCCGATCGACATTTTCCAGACCGGCTCGGGCACCAGTACCAACATGAATGCCAACGAGGTGATCGCGCACCTCGCTTCGCGACGCCTGGGACGTGCGGTGCATCCGAATGATGACGTCAACATGGGCCAGAGCAGCAATGATGTCATCCCGACGGCGATCCACGTCGGTGCCGCGCTGGCGAACCACGGTCAACTGCAGCCGGCCCTGGCGCATGTGTGTGCCGTGCTGCGCACCCGCGAGCAGCAGCTCGTGCAGGTCGTAAAGACCGGCCGCACTCATCTGATGGATGCGATGCCGATCACGCTTGCTCAGGAGCTGTCCGGCTGGCGTACCCAACTCGAGAACGCCCAGGCGCGCCTGAGCGCCGTGGAGCCGCGCCTGCTGGCGTTGGCGCAGGGCGGCACCGCGGTGGGCACCGGCATCAACGCCGATCCGCAGTTCGGCCGAGCCTTCTGCACCGAGCTTGCCGCCATCACGGGCATCGCGTTCGTACCGAGCCGCAACTACTTTGAGTCACTGTCGACCCAGGACGCGGCGGTGGAGCTGTCCGGGCAGCTGAAGGTCATTGCGGTGAGCGTTATGAAGATGGCCAATGACCTGCGCTGGATGAACAGCGGACCGCTGGCAGGCCTCGGCGAGATCGCACTGCCCGCCCTGCAGCCGGGCAGCAGCTTCATGCCGGGCAAGGTCAATCCGGTGATTCCCGAAGCGGCGGCCATGGTCGCCGCCGAGGTGATCGGCAATGATCTGGCCATCACCCTGGGTGGCCAATCCGGCAATTTCCAGCTTAATGTGATGCTGCCGTTGATTGCCTACAACCTGCTCGAGAGTATCCGGCTGCTGGCCAATGTTCTGCAGGCGCTCGCCGATCGCGCGCTCGCGGGCTTCACCGTCAATGAGCCGCGTCTGCAGGACGCGCTGGAGCGCAATCCGATTCTCGTGACTGCGCTGAACTCGATTATCGGTTATGAGAAGGGTGCGGCCATCGCCAAGAAGGCGTACGCCGAAGGCAAGCCCATTCGCGAGGTGGCGCAGAAAATGACCGACCTTTCATCTGCAGAACTGGCGAAACTGCTCGACCCCTTGGAATTGACGCGCGGCGGTATCAAGGGTGGTACCAGCGGCGGCGGCTGAGGCCGCCTTGGATCCGC
>DASXLF010000515.1:0-1836 GCA_036496405.1 Steroidobacteraceae bacterium
GCCAGATGGCGGATATTGACGCCGGTGCCGACCGCGCTCTCGCCCGGATCGAGATATTCGCGCACCGCGTTGAGTGCTGCGTTCTCCATGGCGGTAACCATCATCGGCGTGGCGAAAACCTGCGGCAGCGCGGCGTCCTTGAACTGATTGGCCAGATGCGCCGGCATCACGCGCAGCGAATATGTTCCCTTCGCTCCCACCGGAATTGGACGCATTACGAACTCCTTGCTTGCCGTACATGATTGATCGCCGGCGCCAGCACGACCAGGATGATGCCGCAGATTGCGATCGGCGCAAATGCCATGCGGGCAATGCCGCTCAGGTCCCACACCATGCCGCTGATCACCGGCACGATCACCGCGCAGCTATAACTGATGGTGAACATGGCGGCGGTGACGCGATGCACGTCGTCCGGCGCACTCAAGAGCGGCGGCAGCGCCAGAATCAGAATGAGGATCGCCGCCGCCGCAAAGCCCTGCAGCGTGGCCGCGGCCACGATCCAGGCGCCGGTGCCGAACACAATACCGCCGGTTGCCAGCATGCAGAGCAAACCGCAAATAACGTAGGGCCACGCCTTGCGCTCCAGCCGGCCGGCGACCGCGAGCAACAAAAACGACGCCGGCAATTGCCCGATATTCAAACCCGACAGCGCCGCGCTGATCCATTCGCTCTGTCCGTTGCTCCGCAGATAATCGGGCAGGAATGCGTTGGTCGAAAAATACGTGGCGTTGATTGTGCCGAGCATGATGCCGAGCCGCCAGATCAGCGGATCGTTCCAGTCCGGCCACCAGCGGCGGCGGGGCGCGGAGGCCGGCGCGCTCACCGCTCTCGGCGCCAGCGCCAACACCAGAACGGCGATAATGGCGACCGGCACGCTCCAGACGACGAAGCCCCACTGCCAGCTTCCGCCAACCAGCGGCAGCACGAGCACCAGCATCAATGAGACCGGCAAGATTTCGCCGATCAGCAAGCCGTTGGTATAAACCGCGGTGGCAAAGCCAATGCGCTGCGGAAACCAGGCGCGCACCGCCGGCGGCATGGTTACCTGCATGACAGCGACGCCGGCCCCCATGGCGATGGTCATCGCATAGAGCCAGGCCACATCGGGAATGGCCCCGCGCAACGCGCCGCCGATCGCGGTCAGGGTAAGCCCAACCACCAGCGCTGTCCGCACGCCCAGCCGCGCGATCAACAGCGATCCGGGCACCGCAGCAAATGCGAACAGCATCGAGGGCAGGCCGGTGAGAATGCCGATCTGGGTGGCGTTGAGCTTGAGCTGGTCGTGAATGAGCGGAATGACCGGCGGCACCGCCAGGATAGTTAAACGCAACGCGCAGCCCGCCAGCCAGAGCAGCAGCAGCGTGGTGAGGAAGCGTGCCCGCGACGGGGCGGCGGGGGATTGGGACGTGGCAGAAACCGGCATTGCGGGGAGAACATGCTACAGAAGCGGGCAGGTGTCGCTTGCTTTTATAAGAAAAATTGGGCTCTTCTTTTCCCCGGAATTTGCTACCTAAATGCCTGAAAAGCTGCGTTAATTTTGAATGCCGAAAGATCGGCGGAAGGCCGATTTCGCGCTATAGTTCACCATAGAGATGCGGGAAACCCGTTTATATGACACGGCTGCTGAAACTGACGCCGCGCCAGATACTGATCGTGCTGCACGATCTCACCGCCACGGCTGCGGCGCTTTTGCTCACGTTTTATGTCCGCTTCGAGGATCAGCAGTTCGATCAGCGTCTGCCCGACCTTAAGTACCTGCCGCTTTTTCTGATCTACGCGGCGGCGGTCTATTTCATTTTCGGCATGCACCGCAACAAATGGCGGTTCACCTCGGTT
>DASXLF010000516.1:0-2162 GCA_036496405.1 Steroidobacteraceae bacterium
CGAAATAATCGTTCAGCGCCATGGGCGCGGAAAAGCTGATGAGAACCATCAACACGAGGATGGCGAGGGTGGCGAGGAAGCGCTGCGGGGCGGTCACAATTTCACCTCCTGCGAGCGCTTCAGCAGGCCGTTGGGCCGGAACAGCAGGAAGGCGATAAGCAGCGTAAAGACGATGGCGTCGCGATAGGGCGAGATCTCCGATGGCAGGAACGCGACGATGAGGATTTCGAGCGCACCCAGCAGATAGCCGCCAATCAAGGCGCCGGCGATGCTGCCGAAACCGCCGATGATGGCGGCGACAAACGCCTTCAGCAGTGGCGTGAAGCCCATATGCGGCTCGACCACGCCCGATTGCGCGGCCCACAGGATGCCGGCGAGGCCGGCAAAGCCCGAAGCAATGGCAAAGGCCACGACGATCAGGCGATTGACGTCGAGCCCGACCAGATGGGCCGCACCCATATCCTCCGCCGCCGCCCGCATGCCGAGCCCGACATCCGTGCGGGTCACGAACCAGCCCAGTGCCGCCAGCGACACGACCGTCGTGCCGAGGGTCATCAGATTGATCTGGGTGAAGGTGATCTGGCCGTCGAACAGCTGGAAGGCGCTATCCATCCACTCCGGCACCGGGAAGTTCTGGGCCGAGCTGGTGAAGATCAGGATGCCGAGATTTTCCAGGATATAGGTCACGGCAAGGCTGGTGAGCAGCAGCGTTACCTCCGGCGCGCCGCGCACAGGCCGGTAGGCCACCCGTTCGACAACGACGCCCGCCAGCGCACCGAACGCGATGCCGCCGACGACCGCCCAGCCGAATTCCAGGCCGATCCTCTGCAGCACCAGCGTCGCGAACGCACCCACCATCATCATGTCGCCGTGGGCGAAATTCGTCATGCGCAGGATGCCGAAGATCATCGAAAGGCCGATGGCGACCAGCGCGTAGAGACTGCCCAGCGCTACCGCATTGATGATCTGCTGCACGACGTAGAGTTCGAAACTCATGGCCGGGCACCCAGATATGCTGCCGCCACCGCTTCGTAATCGGCCTTCAGACTGGCGGCCGAGCCCTCCAGGCTGACTTCGCCCGTGCGCAGGACATAGGCGCGGTCGGCCAGATCGAGAGCGAGATTGATGTTCTGCTCCACCAGCAGCATCGTCACGCCCTTGGCCTTCAGTTCCGCGAGCGTGCGGAAAATCTGCTGCACGAGAAGCGGCGCCAGGCCCAGGGATGGCTCATCGAGCAGGAGCACCCGCGGCTCGGCCATCAGCGCACGGCCTAGAGCCAGCATCTGCTGCTCGCCACCCGAGAGCGTGCCGGCCGGCTGGCTCGTGCGCTCCTTCAGGATGGGAAACATGGCGTAGATGCGTTCGCGATCCTCGGCGAACCCCGCGCGGTCGGCCCGAGCGGCAGCGCCAAGCCGCAGGTTTTCCGCTACCGTCAGGTTGCCGAAGACGCGGCGCCCCTCCGGACAATGGGCAATACCCAGGCGCACGATGCGCGCCGGCGGCAGGCGGTGGATCGGGGCACCCTGCAGCAGGATTTGTCCGCTGCGCGGGCGCGAAAGGCCGGAGATGGTGCGCAGCATCGTACTCTTGCCAGCACCATTGGCGCCCAGCAACGCCACCACCTCACCGGCTGCGACATGCAGGTTGACGCCGCGGATCGCCGCCACCGCACCATAGTTGACGCGCAGCTCCGCTACTTCCAGCAGTGCTGCTGCGGAGGGCGCCTTACCCGCCATGGCGGGCTGTTCCGGCGCTGGTTCAGGCCTGGCCAAGATAGACCTCCCTCACCCGCGGATTGGCCTGAACCTCCGGCGGGCTGCCCTCAAAAATGATCTCGCCATGGGCCAGCACCTGGATCCGGTCGCAGAGATTCATGATCAGATCCATGTCGTGCTCCACGACAATGACGGCGAGCTCATAGCGCCGGCGAATGTCGTCGATGAGCCGAAGCAGACTCTGCGTCTCGGCGGCGTTCATACCGGCCGCGGGTTCGTCCAGCATCAGCAGCCGTGGGCGTGTGGCGAGCGCGCGAGCCAGCTCCAGCCGGCGCTGATCGCCATAGGGCAGGTCGGCGGCGCGGCTATCGGCCCTGGCGCGAAGGTTGATCAGCGCCAGCATTTCGTCAGTCAGCTGGTCGACCGCCCGGTTGACCCTGCCCAAAC
>DASXLF010000517.1:0-17437 GCA_036496405.1 Steroidobacteraceae bacterium
CGGCGTCGCGCTGTTTGGTGTGTGCACCATCGTGTTCGCGTTGTCGCGCAACGTGGCTCTGTCGCTGACGGCACTACTGGTGCTCGGTAGCGGCGACATGCTCAGCATCTACGTGCGCGGCATACTAGTGCAGCTCAATACGCCGGACTCGATTCGCGGCCGGGTGAGCGCGATCAATTCCATGTTCATCGGCGGGTCCAACGAGCTCGGCGAGTTCGAATCCGGTGTCACGGCGCGCTGGTTTGGAGCAGTGCGCGCGGCGGTGCTGGGTGGGGCGCTGACGCTGGCGGTGGTGGCGGCCTGGATAGGCATCTTTCCGGGGCTGCGGAAGCTAAATCGTTTACGCTAGAACTGTATGGATGTACAGTATTGCCCATGGACGATGCCAATCCTCCGCCCGGTGGTTTCAGCGGCCGCGGCACGCTGAGTAATCCGAAACCTCGTTTTCTCGATCGCGGTGTCGAGCGCGCCGAGGATGGCTGGTACCGGGAGGAGGTACCGCACTCGATTGCCACCCAGGTACGGCCCGAACCGGCGCGCTCGATCATCAGTCACAATGATTCGCCCGATATTCCATTCGAGCAGTCGATCAATCCCTATCGGGGCTGCGAACACGGCTGCGTTTACTGCTATGCCCGCCCGTCCCATGCCTACATGGATCTGTCTCCAGGCATCGATTTCGAGACCAAAATTTTCTACAAGGCCGATGCCGCGCGGCTGCTCGAGGAGGAATTGGGCAGGCGCTCCTATGTGGTCAAGCCGATCACCATCGGCGCCAATACCGACCCGTACCAGCCGGTGGAGCGGGACCTGCGGATTACCCGCTCGCTGCTGGAGGTGCTCGAGCGCACGCGCCATCCCGTCAGCCTGATCACCAAGGGCAGTCTGATCCTGCGCGACCTGGATTTGCTGCACAGCCTGAGTCGCGACGGGTTGATCAACGTGTTCGTCAGCGTGACCTCGCTCGATGCCGATCTCAAGCGCACGCTCGAGCCGCGCACGGCCTCGCCGGCGGCGCGCCTGCGTGTCGTGCACGAACTCGCGGCCGCGGGCATCCCCACCGGCGTGCTGGTGGCGCCGATCATTCCGGCGGTGAACGATTCGGAACTGGAGCGCATCGTCGCGGCGGCCGCCGATGCGGGAGCATTCCGGGCAGGATACGTGCTGCTGCGTTTGCCGCACGAACTCAAGCAGCTGTTTCGCCAGTGGCTGGATGAGCATATGCCGGAGCGCAGCGAACACGTGATGTCATTGATTCGCGGCGCGCGCGACGGCCAGGAGAACGATCCTCGCTTCGGCAGCCGCATGCGCGGCAGCGGCGCCTGGGCGCAACTGCTGCACGACCGGTTCGCGCTCGCGTGCAAGCGTCATGGATTGTCGGCGGGCCGGGCGCGCGAACTTTCGTGCGCGCACTTCAGACCGCCAGTGCGCGGCGGCCAGATGACTCTGGGACTTTAGGCGGGCCGCCGCCGACGTCGATGTCGGCGCCCCTCGGGTACTGATAGGATTGCCGCATGGCGGAGGCAACGACACGCACGGCTCTGGTTGCCGGGGGCAGCGGGATGGTGGGCGCTCACCTGCTACGATTGCTCCTCAACGCCGGTGAATACTCGCGCGTGACTGCGCTCTCGCGCCGTCCGCTACCCATCGATCACCCGCGACTGGCCAACCGTGTGGCGCGCTTCGATGAATCGCTGGCCACCCAGATCAAGGGATTGAAATGCCAGCACGCCTTTTGCTGTCTCGGCACCACCATTCGCGACGCCGGCAGCCGCGAGGGCTTTCGCGCCGTCGATCACGATCTGGTACTGGAATTTGCGCGCTTGGCGATGGCCGGCGGCGCCGAGCGCCTGGTGGTGGTTTCGGCGATCGGTGCCGATGCGGCTTCGCGCAATTTCTACCTGCGTGTCAAAGGTGAAAGCGAACAGGTACTCGAGTCACTGCGCTTTCGGGCGCTGGATATCATGTCGCCGTCGCTGCTTCTGGGCGCGCGCCGCTCGCTGCGGCCATTGGAGCTGCTGGCGCAAGGCGCGATTTGGGCCGTGAATCCGCTGCTGCTGGGCGGCTGGAAGCGTTATCGCGGCATCAACGCCGCTAGCGTGGCCGCCGCCATGCTGGGGGCTGCACGCAGCGGCCGCAGAGGCGTGAACCGCTATACCTATAGCGAAATGAGTACCCTGGCGGCAGCCCGCGCGCGCGCCGGCGCACGATAGCGCGCGAGTGTGACGCACTGCGCATTCCCGGTTTGAGCTTTTCACTGATTCTGGGCTTACGCACTCCAATGGCGGAGTGCGGTGTCGTTAAATCCGTGGAGACAAGGAGGCTCAGGGCCACGGCCGTGTCCGAGCGACACGGAAAATATGCAATCTGCCCCGGTTTCATTCTTATCGATGCGACGGCGCATGGTCCTGGTCGTTACGCTGGTGGTGCTGGTGGCGCTGTCGGCGGCGACCTGGATTGCCGTGCTGGTCATCGCTTCCGATCGCGATGCCGACCTCGGCGATCGCGTCAGCGGATTGGCTCCGTCGTTCGCGCAGCAGCTGCTGTCCCGGCTCGAAATGGCCAATGCGCTGGTGCAATACCTGTCAGCCGCCGATGCCGGTGATGGCGATTCGGCGCTGCGTCAGAGGGTGGCGGCCTCGGACACGTTCGGCAGCGTGTTCTTTGTACCCTGGCAGTCGAGCTTCATTGATGATTACGCCGACGCCGATGCGGTTGCCGACGCCAATCTGCCGAGTTTCGGGCCCACCGACCGACTGACATTGAGCGGCGGGCAGAGCCTGCTGAAGATGGTCCCGTCCGTCAACGGCAGCACCAGCATCTATCTGGCGCATATGGTCACCAGCGCCGGGGTGCGGCAGATCGCCTTTTTCGAACTGGCCCCGGCCTGGCTCTGGCAGGGGGCCGATATCCCGAGCAACCTTACCTCGATCGCGGTGGTCGATACCGCCGGGCGCATCATCTATCGTGGCGGTGATCTGCCGCTCGACGCATTCCGCAAGTTCGCTTTCACCACCATCGATGAGCACGCGCCGCTGGCGCCCGTGCAGCGCGACTGGCTGCAGGACAACACCAGCTGGCGCGGTGCCGTGGTACGCCTGGATTTCACTGGCGCCGCACATCTGCACGCCATGCCGTGGAACGTCATCTGCTATGTGCGGCTCACGGATGCACGACCGGTACTGCGCTCATTTCTATTTTTGATCCTGCCGATGCTGCTGCTGGCAGCCTCGTGCGCGGCTCTGGCCAGTTACTATCTGGGGCGGCGCTGGGAGCCGGTACTGGCGCGCCTGCACGCCGCGCTGGGCTCGCTGCAGGAGGGCAAATTTCAGCGCGTGGATACCGAGGGCGCCATTGATGCGCCGCGGGCGGTGGCGCAGGCCTTCAATCTGGCGCTGGGCGCGGTCGAGCAACGCGTCGGTGCGCAGGCGCGACTGGAGCAGATCGATCGCCTGCTGCTCGAGGCCAAGGAACTCGAACAGTCGCTCGATGCCATGCTGCCGCGCGTGTGCGCGGTCACCGGCGCTCAGGTGGCGGCACTGCTGTTGATCGATCGCGACGCACCAGGCTATGCCCGCTCGTTCGTCGGCGGCGCCGATGGCGCCGACTATCCCGTCAGCCGCATCAGTCTGGATCCGGAAGTGCTCACCAGTCTCGCGCGCGAACCCGAGGGTCTGAGTGTCACGCAGAATCAGGCCGAGCAATTCAGCTTCCTGGCACCGCTGGATGCGCTCGAGGCCACGCACTTCAATCTCTGGCCGATCGTAGTCGACAATCACATTGCCGCCATCCTGTCGGTGGGTACGCGCAATATGGTGCCCTTGCCGGCGCAGCAGGTCGCCTACGGTGCGCAATGCGCCGAGCGCCTGCGTATTGCGCTATCCAATCGCGCACGCGACGAACAGTTATATCGCCAGGCGCACTTCGATTCGCTGACCGGGCTGCCGAACCGGCTGCTGTTTCGCGATCGCCTGTCGCAGGAACTTGCCAGCACCGCCGATGGCTCGCAGCGCGGTGCGGTGCTGTACGTGGATCTGGATCACTTCAAGAAGGTGAACGACTCGGTCGGGCATATCGGCGGCGATCAGTTGCTGACCATCGTGGCGCAACGCCTGCGCTCCTGCGTCAAGGACGGCGACACGGTGGCTCGTCTGGGCGGCGACGAATTTACCGTCATTCTGCGCAATCTCGCCTCGGTGGATACCGCCAGTGAAATCTCCCAGCGCATTATCGAGACGCTGCAACGGCCGGTGAGTATCGCCGGGCGCGATCATTACGTGCGTGCCAGCATCGGCATCACTTTGTTCCCGGACGACGGCAATAGCATCGAAGAGCTCATGCGCAATGCCGATCTGGCGATGTACCAGGCCAAGGACGGCGGCCGGTCGCGGGCGGTGTTCTTCGATAGCATGATGGCGCGTGCGCCGGTGCCGTTGGCTCGCAGCGGCCTGTTCCGCGCGCTGCGTCGACGCGAATTCGCTCTCTACTATCAGCCGCAGTACGCATTGCGCACTGGCGAGCTGGTGGGTCTCGAGGGCTTTCTGCGCTGGCAGAATCCGCGCGATGGTATTCGCCTGCCGAAGGACTTCGTGCCGGCCGCGGAAGAGAGCGGTCTGATCGTCGACATCGGCGCCTGGGCGCTGGAGAGCGCCTGTCATCAGCTCGCGGTCTGGCGCGACCGCGGCGTCGCGCCGCCGCGGCTGGCGCTGAATGTATCGGTACAGCAATTACGCATGGCGGATTTCGCCGCGCTCGTGGACAGCACACTGCAGCGCCACGGCCTGCAGCCGGCGCTGCTGGAACTGGAGATCAGTGAATCGGTGTTCGCCGAAGAGGAAGCGCGCGTGTCGCTGCGGCAACTGGCGGCACTGGGTGTGCGTCTGGCGCTCGATGAATTCGGCAGTGGCTATTCCTCGCTGAACTATCTGCGCCAGTATCCGGTGCACGCGATCAAGATCGACCGCAAATTCATGCAGGAAGTACCCGACAGCCTGCAGGCGACCACGCTCGCCGCCACCATCATTCACATGGCGCACGCGCTCGAGAAGCAGGTGATCGCGGAAGGCGTCGAGACGCTGGAGCAACTGGATTTCCTGCGCGAGCGCGGCTGCGATATTGCACAGGGGTTCGTGCTCGCGCGGCCATCGACGGTGGCGGAAATCAGCGATCTGCTGGCCGCGCGCAAGCCCGCGGAACCATGGCTGCAGAGCGCCGCGGGCTGAGCACCTCTGACCGGCATTTAACAGAATAGTTGCGCCGCGCGGCACTTTGTTTATGTGTGACTCCCTTCCGATTGTTGAGCCTTGACGTACTGTCTCAAAGTGGCACACTGCATTGGTGACTTGAGAGCAAACCTGTCGCAAGACAGGGACGCAAAGCCACCGGTCCCAGGCTTCTGAAGGGATAGCGGGGTTGCCACCGGCCAAAAAGATCGCACGCTGTGCGGTGTGCGGTCAGTGTCCTCCTCGCTGCATGTCTTCCGGGTGCCGCGGTTCCGCTTGATCGACAGGGGACAGCGCATGCAGCAGGCCACCGCCCAGAATCCGAGTGCTTCCGCGCCCAGCGATACCGCAGGGCCAGCGACCTCGCGCAATCAATTTGTGATCAACCTGTGCGGCTCCACCACCCCGGTCGCACTCACGCCGCCCGACCATGCCGGCCTGAAGCGATTTACGTTTTTTGTTTCGCGCCGCCGCGAAGAAGGCCGCGAGCGTTTTCGATTGCACATGGGCTATTTCGAGAGCCAGGAGGAAGCCGAGAAACTGCTGGACATCGTGCGCGAGATTTATCCCGGCGCCTGGGCAGGACTGTCTCCGGGGCAGCGTCTGCGCGCCAGAGCCCAGGCGCAGGCAGAGGCGGCCGCGGCCGATGCCGCCGCCGAAATCCAGAACAGCGATCCGGTTCTGAGCCAGCGCCCGAATGCACCGGCAACGGAAGCTGCGCTGCCGCAGCCAGTGGCCCAAGTCGAACCGGCGGTCCAACCCGAGTCAGTGGCGGAACCCACGCCGGTCGCGGCGATCGCGCCAGAAGCGCCGCTGTCGCTGCTGCCTGACGAAGGCCGCCGCATGCCGGCGGCGCCAGCGGCCGGGCGCGAACATGAAGCTGCGCGACACGCACTGAGCAATGTGCGCGCCGCGATCGCGTCGCTGGACGATTCCGCCGGCGCACCCACACTGGCGCCGCTGCCCGAGCTCAAGGCTGCGACCACCAGTGTCAGCGCCGCCCACGATGCGCCACGTGATCTGAGCGAGACCGGAGCACTCAGTGTGCTCGAGAGTAAGACCGATACCGGCGCTGCGACCACGGTGAATCAGCCGCGCCTGCCCGTGACCGACAAGAATTCCACACCGGCCGCGGTCGCGGCCCGTCCGCGCGATGAAAAGACCGCCTACGCGGTGCAGTTGCTGTGGTCGGTGCAGCCCATCGACATTGAGCAGATTCCGCAGCTGGCCATCTTCAGTGCCTACACGTTGTATGGTGCCGAGGGCAATCGCGACGGACGTCGCTGGTATGGCGTGCGTCTGGGGTTCTTCACCGACGCCGTTTCGGCCAAGCAGGTTGCGCACTACGTCCGCTCGGATTTTTCGACCGTGTCGGTAGTACCCGTTACCGTGCGCGAACGCGAGCGCGCCAAGATTGCTTCCACACGCCCGGATGCCACGCCGGTCGGCGCGGTCGCGGCCCCAGCAGCCCCAGCGGCGCCCGCAGCGCCCGCGACGCCCGGAGCGTCCCCAGCGTCTGCAGCCGCGGCCGAACCCAAGGCGGCCGCCAAGGCGCCATTCGAATTCATCGAGGACAAGCAGCCGGCGACGGCAGCGGGTCCTCGCGTCGCGCCGGGCAAGCGCGCGAAGCTGCGAACGGGCCGTCAGGTCAACGGCCGTGCCAAGAGCAAACCCATGACGCTCGAGGAGACTCTGGAAATCCTGGGCGCCGGTCAGCTGCAGATGGATGATGGCCGCCGCCCGTTGATCAATGAAACCGCCCCGCGCGCGCCATCACGCGAGCCGGTCAAGGCCAAGTCCTCGCGCTTCGGGCGCCTGCTCGAGCGCCTGTCCGAACGGCTGGGCAGTTAGGTGGCTAATCGACGGTAGGGTCACCGCGGGTGGCGGGCGCGCCATGGCTGGCATCGTAGGCGCGGATATCCGGCGCATCGATGTTCTCCGACTTCCACACCATCGCGCGGTGAATGCGATTCCACCCGCTCGGATGATCGAAAAACACGAATTCCTCGATCGGACCCGGATGCATCTTACGGTACTCGGATAAATGCAGCGCCGCCTGCGCGAAGCCGTCGGGTTCGCGCGCCGCATTGAGTCCAAACGCGTCCGCTTCCACTTCCATGCTACGGATGATGCTGTTCTGCACGGGTGTCAGCAGGAAGCTGTAGAGAGTAATGAGCGCCACCAGCAACGGCAGCGCTGCCTCGTCGCTGATATCGCCCAGTCCCCAGCGGCGGCCGGCGACCTGCTGCATAGCGCGATAAACCCACGCCATCAGGGCGAAGCCGATAATGATCAGCACGCCGGCATCAACCAGGGTCTTATACATGTGATTCATCACATAGTGACCCATCTCATGCGCCATCACCGCTTTGACTTCCTTGGGCGATCCGCGTCGGATGAGATTATCATTGAGGCTGATTTGCGCGCTGCCCAGCAGGCCGCTCACATGCGCGCTCATCTTGGTGGTCTGCCGCGAGGCGTCGAATTCGTAGACCTCGCTCGCGGGTATGCCGTTGGCGCGCGCCAGGGACAGGATCTGCTGCTTGAGCGGGCCGTCGGCCAGCGGATAGAACTTGTTGAACATCGGTTCCAGGTAGACAGGACTGATGACCGCCTGAAACACCAGCAACGCCATCACCACCAGAGAACCCCACAACCACCAGGCTTGGTCCGCGCGCCGGATCACGGCGTAAATGACGCTGATGCCCAGCGCGCCAAAGAGCACGCCGATCAGCAATAGCTTGCACTGATCACCAAGCCAGCCGGCCATGTTCTGCGTGGACATGCCGTACTGGTGCTCGCGGAAATAGCCTTCGTATGCGGCCCAAGGCAAGGTCACCAATGAGGTGAAGAGCAGATACTGGATGGCGTACAGCCCGCTCTGCAGCCATCGGCGCTGCGTGCGCTGCCGCGCCCAATCGCGCATGCGCACCGACAGTCTGGTGCCCAGCAATAGCCACGCCACCAGCAACGTGAGCAGCAAATCACCCAGTTGCAGCCAGTAACCGCCCTCGAAGTAGGCATCGGAACGGGCTACGGCTTGGGGCGACAAAGTAGCTATATAGGCGGCGGTGGCCGAGTTGGCATCGAAGTGAGTCGCGGCGTTCGGTGCCGCGCCGCTCTGGGCCGTGATGCATAGCAACCCCACGGTTGCCATGATCACCGGCCAGCGCCTCACCGGCTGCTTTCCATGGTGATGCTCATGCGTACGCTGCTGGCGGCACCGCTGAATTGCAGGGTCACTTGCCGCGCCACCGGGAAATCAAAGGAAACGATCTTATGCGGGGCAGCACAGCCCGCCACGCCTTGGAACCCTTTGGCGGCCATGAGGCCGCCATCGGCGACCACATCGATCCAGAACGGAGCGTTCACCGATACGCGATAGGCTCCAGGCGCGCTGATGCGCACGGTTGCCAGTCCTGCATAAGCGCCTTCGGCCGCTTTCCTACCGGGAGCGGCCACGAAATGCACGCGCGACTCGGGCTGCAGCTGCAGTACGTACAGGTGTCCGATATCCAGCTGTGGTGCCGAGGCACTGTCGGCACCGGCGGCCGCAGGCGAGGCGGCGCTGGCGAACAAGGTGCGCTCATCGCGCACGTCCCAGGTGAAGCCCGAGCAGGCATCGGCGGCCAGCACCGGTGCCTGCGGCAATATCAGGCACAGACCCAGCCACAGCGATACGCGCGTTACGTTGAGCCATCGCATCGGCAACCTCCGCTGACGATGAGGCCAGCGGCGGCCCCGTCATCAGCGGATTAGAACATCCGCGAGAACAACCAGTACAGCGAGCCGGACAAAATGATCGCCGCCGGCAATGTCAGTACCCAGGCCAGCAGCAGATTGCGCACAGTGGCCATCTGCAGGCCCGAGCCGCTCGCGGCCATGGTGCCGGCTACGCCCGAGGACAGCACGTGGGTAGTGGACACCGGCAAGCCAAAGCTGTCGGCGGCGGCAATGGTGAGCATGGCCACCACTTCGGCCGAAGCCCCTTGCGCATAGGTCATGTGGGTCTTGCCGATTTTCTCGCCGACGGTAACTACGATGCGCTTCCAGCCCACCATGGTGCCCAATCCCAAGGCGATGGCCACCGCGACTTTCACCCACAGCGGGATGAACTTGGTCGCCGCATCGATCTTGGTCTTGAAGGTCTTGAGATTGGACGCCGCCGCGGCATCGAGCGTGATGTGCTTGTCTTTCTGGATCAGCCGGATGGCTTCGGATGCCAGGTACATGTCATTGCGGACGTTGGGCACCGAGGCGGCCGGCATCTGCGCCAGCGAACTGTGCGTGTTGTTCACCTGCACGGCAATGCTGCCGCTGATGTCCGAGAGTGCGGCCATCACGTCGGGATGAAATTCGTGCGTGCGGACATAGTCCGACAGAGTGGCGCGGGTCTGACCGGCGGGCGCCGTGAGTGCGGGGCCGGTAAGGTTCTTCGCCAGCGACTGCTGGGTCGCCTGCGCCGCCGATACGAATTGCGTCACCTGGTCGGCCGGCATGGCGCGATTCAAAGCGTAGGCCAGGGGCACCGTGCCGACCAGAATCAGCATGATCAGGCCCATGCCTTTCTGACCGTCGTTGGAGCCGTGCGCGAACGATACGCCGGTGCAGGTCAGTACCAGCAGTCCACGGATCCAAAGCGGCGGCGGTGCGTTGGTCTTCGGGGCATCGAACAGTTGCCGGTTCTTGATCACCAGGCGCAGTACCCACAGCAGCAGCGCCGCGGCCACGAATCCCACCAACGGGGACAGCAGCAACGATTCGCCGATCTTCGTGACCTGTCCCCAGTCCACGCCGCTGGTGCCGTTGCGACCGTGCATGAGTGCATTGGCGACGCCCACGCCGACGATGGAGCCGATCAATGTGTGTGATGACGAAGCCGGCAGGCCCAGCCACCAGGTGCCCAGGTTCCAGACGATGGCGGCGATCAACAACGCAAACACCATCGCAAAGCCAGCACCCGAGCCCACCTGCAGGATCAGTTCCACCGGCAGCAGCGAGATGATGCCGAAGGCGACAGCGCCGCTGGAAACCAGCACGCCGCAAAAGTTGAAGAATCCAGACCACAGCACCGCCACGTGCGGCGGCAGAGAATGGGTATAGATCACGGTGGCCACGGCATTGGCCGTGTCGTGAAAACCGTTCACGAATTCGAATCCGAGCGCGATCATGAGCGCCACGCCCAGCAGCAGGAACGGCGCAATGCTGGTCATGTTCACGCCCGCCGAGCTGACATCGCTCATGAGGCTATAGGCGGTGTACAGCAATCCAGTCGCCAGCAAGCCGACAAAAATGACGGTGGTTGCGGGACCGGGTTTGTAATCCAATCGGGGACGAGCGGGGACGTGAGCGGCCTCGAGGGTCGCTGCCTGGGTATTCATAGTTTTTTCTCCGGCGACAGGCCGGATAAGCTATTACGAATATGTTGCAGTTTTGTGTACGCGCCCGGGGTGCGGACGCAAACCTAGCCGGGATTCGCCCAGATGCCTATGGCCACCATGGCCACCAGTCCCAGCGTGGTGAAGATCGCACCGAGCAGCGTGTGCAGTCTCTGAGGACTCATGTCGGTGGATTCGACTTAAATCCCGTGTGAAAGTTCGATCAGCGCTGCAGTTCGCCCGCAGCAATTTCAAGTTATTGATTTAACTCAAAGTGCGGCCCCGGCATGGAACGTATCGCAGTTCTCGATGCGTCCGCTGTCGAAGCCACGACGGAACCAGCGCACGCGCTGCGCCGAGGTGCCATGAGTGAAACTGTCCGGTACCACGGTTCCCTGCATGCGTTTCTGCAAGGTGTCATCGCCGACTGAGGAGGCCGCCTGCAGTCCCTGCTCCAGATCGCCGGTCTCGAGTATGTGGTGAACCTTGTTGGCCTG
The DNA here is from genome assembly GCA_036496405.1 of Steroidobacteraceae bacterium. Taxonomy (GTDB): domain Bacteria; phylum Pseudomonadota; class Gammaproteobacteria; order Steroidobacterales; family Steroidobacteraceae; genus FEN-1191. The sequence continues at coordinate 11,098 of DASXLF010000517.1, forward strand.
CTCGGCCCAGACGCCGGCGTAGCAGTCGGCTTGCAATTCGACCTCGATCGAGACGTGATTCGCGCCAACGCGGTCCGAGCGTTGTTCAGCGCGTGCGGCAGACTCGGAAATGCCCTGCAGGTTCTGCACGTGATGCCCCACTTCATGGGCAATTACGTAGGCGCGCGCAAACTCCCCGGGGGCACCGAACTGCGTGGCCAGCTGTTGGAAGAACGAGAGATCGAGATAGACCCTCTGATCGCCCGGACAGTAGAACGGTCCGGCCGCCGCACTGGCTAGCCCACAGGCCGAGGAGATCGAGCCGCTGAACAGCACCAGCCTGGGGGCGGTATAAGTTTGTCCACGCTGCTGGAAATAGGCCGTCCACACATCTTCGGTCTCTCCGAGCACCGCGCGCACGAAATCCACTTGTGGATCGTTGGCGGCGGCTTGGGGTGCGGTGGCTGCCGGAGGCTGGCCACCGGCATCCGGCGCACCGTTGAGTATGCTCAGCAGTGTCTGGGGATTAACGCCGAGAAAATAGCCCGCGACCAGGATCACCAGCGTGCCGACAATGCCGATCCCGGTGCCGCGGCCGACGAAGCCCGAACCGCGATCGTCTTCGACGTTGTCGCTGCGACGGCTATCATCCAGTTTCATGCGCCACTCCTTGGATCCTGCGGTCATGATACAAGGGCCACCATGACACTGGCGCCAGCACTTGTAGAGCGCGTTTCGGCCAGACTCGGACTTACGTTCCGGCCCGAACCCACCCTGGAAGGCTTGAAAAAGGTGTATGGGGCCTGGTGCCTCGGGGTCCCGTTCGACAACGTGCGCAAACTGATTCATTTGCGCCGCCAGGAGCGCGGGGCGCTGCCTGGCGATACCGCCAGCGATTTCTTCGAGGCATGGCTGCGGCATGGTACCGGGGGTACCTGCTGGGCCGGCAATGGCGCGTTGCAGGCGCTGTTGCACACGCTCGGTTTCGATGCCCGGCGCGGACTTGCGACCATGCTGGTGGTGCCGGACATCGCACCCAATCACGGCACTGTCGTGGTCAGCTGCGAACACCAGCGCTACCTGGTCGACGCCTCGATATTGCATGGCGAGCCGCTGGCGCTGGAGCCGAATGCGCCGAGCGCGATCGCCCACCCTGCCTGGGGGGTGCAATGCCGCATGCGCGATGACAAATGGCACATCCGCTGGCGCCCGCTGCACTTGCCCGATGGCATCGATTGCCGCATCGAGCAACTGGACGTTACCGAACAGCTATTTCACGAGCGTCACGAAGACTCGCGCCCCTGGAGTCCGTTCAACTATGCGCTGTCGGCGCGCCGCAATCGCGATGGCGCGGTGCTGGGCGCGGCGTTCGGACAACGTGTGGATATCGATGCCGATGGCAACGTCCGGCAAAGCCCGTTGCTCCCGGCACAGCGGTCGCCATTGCTAGTGCAGGAACTGGGCATGGACGCCGCACTGATCGCGCAGTTGCCGGCGGATCTGCCGACCCCGCCGCCGCCCGGATCGGCCGCGGCGCGGCGGGCCGCGGCGGCCCCGGCGCACTAGCTCTTCTTGCCGAACAGCTTTTCCAGCTCCAGTCGCGCACGCTCGGCGGCACTGACATCAGCGGCGACATATGCGCCCGGACGAGGCACGAAATAATCGCAGAAGTTGGCGCCGGTCTTATTGCTGATCTCTTCCGCGATTGGCTCGCGACAGTGTTTGGCCACACTGGTGTCGTAGTCCACGCACATGCGGCACACGTGCAGTTCGGCGCGGCAGCGGGCGCATTCATCGCGCCGCGACAGGGGCAGCGTCAGTGCCGCCAGATCGGCGCCGCACTTCCAGCAGACCAGGTTGTGGGCCATGAGCGCGGATTCTACGGTGTGGTGCGCTCGAGCAGGAAACGCGCCAGTGCCGCTCCGGTATGCGAGCGGGCGCGGCGCGCGGCGATGGCCGCCGGCGTGCCGGACGCGACGATGCGGCCGCCGGCATCACCGGCTTCAGGACCTAAGTCGATGATCCAGTCGGCCTCGGCCATGAGATCGAGGTTGTGCTCGATCAGCACTACCGAGTGTCCGGCATCAACCAGTCGGTGCAATACCGCGATGAGTTTCTCCACGTCCGCCATGTGCAGGCCGACCGTGGGTTCGTCGAGCACGTACAATGTATGTCCGGGCCGCGCTCGCGGCGAATCGGTCAGGCGCGCCAGTTCGGTGACCAGCTTGATGCGCTGTGCCTCGCCACCGGAGAGCGTTGGGCTGGGCTGACCGAGCGTCAAATATCCAAGCCCCACATCCGCCAGCAATGACAGGGGCCGGCGGATTCGCGGATGGCTGGCGAAGAATTCCACCGCATCCTCGACATTCATCGCCAGGATGTCGCCCACCGAGCGGCCGCGCCATTGGATCTCGAGCGTCTCACGATCGAAGCGGCTGCCACCGCAGCGCTCGCACAGCACCTTCACGTCAGGCAAAAAACTCATTTCAATGGTGCGCCGCCCCGCACCGTCGCATTCGGGGCAGCGGCCACCGCTGGTGTTGAAAGAAAAGCGGCTGGCGTCATAGCCGCGTACCCGCGCTTCGCTGGTGCCGGCGAATACCCGGCGTATGTCGTCCCAGAATCCCACGTAGGTGGCCGGGCAGGAGCGCGGCGTGCGACCGATCGGTGTCTGATCCACCTCGAGCACGCGCGAGAGCTGCTCCACGCCGCGCAGGACACGAGCGCCGATCGGCTTGGACGGAGATTTGGCATTGAGCTGCGAGCGCAGATTGGCATAGAGCACATCGCGCGCCAGCGAGGATTTTCCCGAGCCCGATACGCCAGTGATCACCACCAGCCGTGCCAGCGGGATACGCACATCGATGGCACGCAGATTGTGCAGCTGCGCACCCTCGATCTCGATCGCGGGAGTGCGTTCATTGGTGGCGCGACGCGGTGTTCGCGGATGCAGCAACGGCCGCGCCAGGAACCGCCCGGTCACGGATTCGGCGTTCGCCTGCAGCTGCTCGGCCGTGCCCGCGGCGACTACACGCCCGCCGCGTACGCCCGCGCCGGGACCCAGATCGATAATGTGATCGGCGCGCCGGATCGTGTCCTCATCGTGTTCGACCACCACCAGGGTATTGCCGGCCGAGGACAGCGTCGACAGCGCCTCGAGCAGCACCTCGTTATCGCGCGGATGCAGGCCGATGGTGGGTTCATCCAGCACATAGCACACGCCCTGCAGATTGGAGCCGAGCTGTGCCGCCAGCCGTATGCGCTGTGCTTCGCCGCCGGAAAGACTGGGTGCGGCGCGATCCAGTGAGATGTAACCCAGGCCGACCCGTTCGAGAAATCCGAGACGCGCGCGGATTTCCGACAGCGCATCGCGGGCGATGGTGGCTTCACGCGGCGGCAGGCGCAGGCTCGCGAAAAAGGCGCCCAGGGCCTTGACCGGCAGCGCCGTGAGTTCGGCAATCGAGCGCTCCTTGAAGCGCAGGTGCAAAGCAATAGTGTTCAGTCGTGCACCGTGGCAGGCCGGGCAGCCGTCGGCGAGTTCGCCATCTTCGCCGGCGCCCTCGAGCCACTGCGCTTCCTCGCCGGTCTGCTCGGCCTCGAACTGCGCGACGCGCACACCGGTGCCGAAGCAACTGACGCACCAGCCCTGACTGGAATTGAATGACAGCAGGCGCGGATCGGGCTCCGGAAAGCCGCGGCCGCAGGACGGGCAGGCACGCCGGGTGCTGAAAGTCTGCAGTTTGCCGCCGGCCGGCAGCACATGCAGCACGCCTTTACCCAGCTCCAGCGCCTGCTCGACGCCGGCGCGCAATGCCGCCTCCTCGCGCGGCCCGCAGGTGATGCTGGCCACCGGCAGCTCGATATCGTGCTCGACGAAGCGCTTGAGGCTGGGGAAGGGATCGGTCTTCACCCATTTGCCGTCCACGCGCAATTGCGCGGCGCCGCGCGCCGCGGCCCAGCGCGCCAGTTCGCGATAGTGCCCTTTGCGATGGGCAATCAGTGGCGCCAGCAATTGCAATGCCTGGCCGCGAAAGTTGCGCTGCAAGCCGGCCACGATCGCATCCACGCTCTGCGGCGCGATCGCCACATTGCAGTCGGGACAATATTGTGTGCCCAGGCGCACGTAGATCAATCGGAGAAAATGATAAATCTCGGTGAGCGTCGCCACCGTGCTCTTGAGACCGCCACGGCTGGCGCGCTGCTCTATGGCCACGGTGGGCGGAATGCCGTAGATGGCGTCCAGATCCGGCCGCGAGGCGGGCTGCACGAACTGGCGTGCATAGGCGTTGAGGGATTCCAGATAGCGCCGCTGGCCCTCGTTGAACAGGATGTCGAATGCGAGAGTCGATTTTCCTGATCCGGATACGCCAGTGATCACCGTAAAGCGTCCACGCGGAATCTCGACGTCCACGTCCTTGAGATTGTGTTCGCGCGCACCGCGCACCACGACCTGACCCTGTTCGCCGTCGGCGCGCGCTGGCATATAGACGATCGCCGGCGACGGTTCGGCCACCTGCCGCAGCGCGCCGGCCGTGGCATTGGCATACTCCAGCAACGCGCGTCCGGTATGCGAGCGGCTCCTGGCACTGCGCGCCTGCTGCATGAGTTGCTGCGGCGTGCCGGTGGCAATCAATTCGCCGCCGTTCTCGCCACCCTCCGGACCCAGATCGATGATCCAGTCGGCAGCACGGATCACATCCAGGTTGTGTTCGATCACCAGCAGCGAATGCCCGGCCTGGAGCAGCAGTCCGAAGGCGCGTACCAGCCGGGCAATGTCCTCGAAATGCAGGCCCGTGGTCGGTTCATCGAAGATCAGCAATTTGCCACGCACAGGCGCGGCAGCGGCGGTCCTGGCGCGCGCGCGTGGGGTGCTGCCGAGCGCCGCCTCCGCCAGATGGCCGGCGAGCTTCAGGCGCTGCGCCTCGCCGCCGCTCAAGGTCGGCACCGGTTGCCCGAGCCGCACATAGTCGAGTCCCACGTCAACCAGCGGTTGCAGCCGTGCACACACGGCCGGCGCATCGGCGAAGAATGCCAGCGCCTCGGTCGCTGTCATAGCCAGCACTTCGGCGATGTTGGCGCGCCGCTGGTCGGCGCCGGTGATGCGAACCTGCAGGGTTTCCGGGCGATATCGGCAGCCATCGCATTCGCCGCAGCGCAGGTACACATCCGATAGAAACTGCATTTCGATATGCTCGAAACCGTTGCCGCCGCAGGCCGGACAGCGCCCGGTTCCGGAGTTAAAGCTGAAGGTACCGGCGGTGTAGCGCCGCAGCTTCGATTCCGGGTCGGCCGCAAAGCGTGCGCGTATCTCATCAAAGGCGCCGACGTAGCTGGCCGGATTGGAGCGCGTGGTGCGGCCGATGGGCGTCTGATCGATGAGCACTGCGGCATCGATGCGCTCGGCTCCCGTCAGACGATCGAACGCGCCCGGAGTGTCGCTGGGCTTACCGTGCGCTTTCTGCAGCGCCGGATGGAGAATATTCTGCACCAGAGTCGATTTACCGGAACCGGATACGCCGGTGAGGCACACCAGGCGCCGCAGCGGAATATCGACATCGATACGCTTGAGGTTGTGCTCAGCCGCGCCGGACAAAGTAATGTGTTCGCCGCCAGTGTCGCCGACCGCGGCCAGTCCGCTGCTGGCGCGCAACGGCGGTAGGCTGCGCCGTCCTGCCAGCCACGCGCCTGTGGCCGAGTGCGGGTGTGCCATGACCTGGGTCGGCGTGCCGTAGCAGACGATGCCTCCGCCATGTTCGCCGGCGCCGGGACCTAGATCCAGGATGCGATCGGCCTCGAGCATGATCTGCGGGTCGTGTTCGACCACCAGCAAGGTGTTGCCGGCATCGCGCAGGCGCTTCATGACGGTGATCACGCGCTGCATATCGCGCGCGTGCAGGCCGATCGAGGGCTCATCCAGTACGAATAGCGTATTGACCAGCGACGTTCCGAGGGCTGTAGTGAGGTTGATGCGCTGGACCTCGCCACCCGAGAGCGTGCGCGATTGGCGATCGAGCGTGAGATAGCCCAGTCCGACCTCGCACAGAAATTTCAGTCGCGTGCGCAGTTCGCCCAGCAGCAGATCGGCGGCCTGATCCAGCGGCGGCGGCAGCACGAGCTGCTCGAAGAAGGCGCGGCAGCGCTCGATGGGCAGCTGCATGACCGCGTCGATGGCCAGACCCGGGGGTGCGAGCGACGGCAGCTCCAGCTGCCCCGGCACCACGCCGGAACCCAATCGCCACAGCAGCGCATCGGGCTTGAGTCGCGCACCGTGACAGCTGGGACACAGGGTATAGCTGCGGTACTTGGACAGCAGCACCCGGATATGCATTTTGTAAGCGCGGCTCTCGAGCCAGTCGAAGAA
>DASXLF010000518.1:0-2051 GCA_036496405.1 Steroidobacteraceae bacterium
CGGCAAGACGTTTGGCACCACCGCCGGCACCGACATGACACAGATGACGCTCTGGTTGTCAGCAGGGTCGAGTTATGCGGCCCGCGCCGGAAGTGTTGGAATACAGAGCGGCTCCGTGCGGCTCTGGGGCGTGCAGCTTGAGATCGGCTCCGTCGCGACGCCGCTGGAGAAGCCCGACCCGCAGCAGGATCTCGCCAAGTGCCAGCGGTTCTTTGAGGTAACGGCAGGACGCCTGATCGGTTACGGCACAGCGGCACTGTTGTTCGGGCAGTCGTTCAGCTATGCAACACCCAAACGCGCGACGCCCACATTGGCGATTGCACCAGGCGGAGCTGGGACAGCGAGTAACGCAACTGGTTTCAACATGGATAGCACCAGCGTGAACGCCTTCCGTGCCTACGCGACCGTCACCGCCACCGGCAATGCGTTCTGGAACGACTTCACCATGTGGTCATCGGCGGACCTATAGATGGCAGACTACCAGCAACTCCGCGCACCGCTGCCTGGCGTCACCACGCACGAGCCGCGGCAACCGGCATAGGTCATGCCGCCATTTGTGATCTTCGCTTTGCCACGCTCGCGCTCAACATGGCTATCCCGTTTTCTAACATATGCTGACTGGCAGTGCGGCCATGACGAACTCCGGCACTGCCGATCGCTGGAGGATGTCCAATCCTGGTTGGCTCAACCATGCACCGGGACAGTGGAGACGGCTGCCGCGCCATTCTGGCGGTTGCTTGCATGTTACCGGCCTGATGCTCGCGTTGTGACCGTGCGCCGCCCGGTCGAGGAGGTGCTGCCATCACTGCGCCAGGCCGGGTTGCAGTTCGACGAAAGGACGATGCGGCTGGTGTTGGGCCATCTCGACCACAAGTTGGATCAGATCGAATGCCGCATGCCTGACGTGCTGTCGGTACAATTCTCGGCACTGGTGGAGGAACAGACTTGCGCCCGGGTGTTCGAACACTGTCTGCCCTATCAGCACGATAGTGCCTGGTGGCGGGCGCTCGCCGGCACCAACATCCAGATCAATCTGCCATTTCTCATGCGCTATTACGGCGCGCATCAGAAGCAGCTGGCGAAGCTGGCGAAGCAGGCGAGGCACCGGATGCTTGCCGGCATGGAGCGCGGTTTCGAGTTGGACGGCGTGACGTTCCAGCATGAGCCATTCGAGCAGTTCTACCGCGATGCGCAGCCGTTATTCGCCGAGCATCTGGTGCAGACCGACCAGTCGCCGGACGATCATACGCTGAAGAATCTGCCGATCCTGCAGGCCCTCGACGCTATGGGCGCGTTGCAGACTATGACCGCGCGTAGCAACGGCCGGATGTTCGGCTACTTGATGACGGTCATCGGCCCATCGCTCGATGCGCGCGATCGGCTGGCTGGCTTTCACACGATTTTCTTTGCCTCGCCGCTGATCCGCGGTCTTGGCATGAAGCTGCAGCTTGCCGCTCTCGATGCGCTCCGCGCCCGCGGTGTGCATGAAGTACAGATGCGTGCCGGCCATCGGGGGGCGGGGCCGCGGCTGGGCACATTCTACCGCCGCTTAGGGGCCGAAGAGTTCGGCCAACTATACCGGCTTTCCCTTGACTGAAAGGGTGCGCGCCAGATCAGCGAACGATAGCAGATGTCACAATGACGCTGCAACGATTGATGGAGGACTGATTAATGGGCTTAGGTGCTGCGGTCATCGGCGCTGGCGCACTAAGTGCCGGCGCATCGCTAATCGGCAGTTCGCAGGCGTCCAGCGCGGCGAAGGATGCGGCCAATGCCCAATTGCAGATGTATCAGCAGACGAGTGCCAATCTGCTGCCATACAATGCGCTGGGGCAGACCGCGGGCGCCAATGCGCTGGCGCTGGCGCTGGGCCCGCAGCCGACGCAGTACCTGACGCAGGCGGCGGCCAACATGCCGGGGCAGATGACCCAGGCGCAGCTTGAGGCCACGCCCGGGTATCAGTTCGCCCGCGATCAGGGCCTCAAGGCGGTGCAGAGTTCGGCCGCCGCGCGCGGGCTTGGGGTTAGCGGAGCATCGCTGAAAGGCGCGGC
>DASXLF010000519.1:0-1539 GCA_036496405.1 Steroidobacteraceae bacterium
CGGAAACTGTCGAGCGTCGGTTCGGCAGGCCAGATCGTACCGGCATATTCCGTGTCGCCCTCGGCATCGAGAGCGATCAGCAGCATGTTGTAGGTGGGAAGCAGCGACCAGATCAGCAGCACCAGGCCGAGCGCCAGCGCCGCCGCGGAGCCAAGCAGTCGCCTCCGCCTGTGGGGGTTGCCCAGCGACGGCCATGCCGCAGCGCCGCGCCAGCGCAGCAGGCGCGGGCTCGCGAGACTCACAGCTGCACCTCGCCGGCTTGCAGACGGCGCATCAGGATCAGCGCCAGCGGCACCAGCAGTGGCAGGGCGGACATCACTGCGGCAATGCCAAGGGAAGGCAGCGCGGCGTCAAAGGCGTAGTGGAAACCCAGGGTCGCCAGCACTTCGCTGGAGCGGGCCGGCGCGCCCATCGACACCAGAAAGACGGTGTTGAAGTCGCCGACCGTCCACAACGTGGCGAGCAGGGTACAGACGAAGTAGATGTTCGCCAGCAGCGGAAAGACGACGTGGAGGAAGCGCCGCGTGCCGGTGGCGCCGTCGATGGCCGCCGCCTCGTAGATCTCCTGCGGGATCGCCATCCGTCCGGCGATGAAGACCACGGTCCAGAACGGCATCCACTTCCAGATATAGGCCACGATGTTGCAGCCGACCGCCAGCCAGCGATCGTTGAACCATATCGGCCCTTCCACACCGAAGAGTTCGCGCAGCAGGCTGTCGACCAGCCCCTGTTCGCCGATCAGCATCCAGTGGAAGGAAATGAACGAGGGGATCGCCGGCAGCGCCCAGCAAAGCAGGTAAACCGCGAGCAGTGCGCGCACCCACCACTCGCGCCGCATGAAGAGGCCGGACAGCAGTATCGCGCCAAACATCATGACGTTGACGCCGAGGGCGACGAACACCGCGGTGTTGACCACCGTGCTGACATAGCGGTGATCGGAAAACAGCTCTCGATAGAGAGCGGGCTCGCGCGCGAGCCACAGTCCATACCCTACTGGGTAGACGACGAAAGCGGCGAATACCGCGAGGTACGGCACGAGGAACGCGAAGGCCCAGGCGACCTCTGGGCGCCGCAGGCGCCGACCAGGGGGATGAGCGCCGGCTTTCGACTCAAGGACGGGCGTGTTGCTTGCGCTGCTCACGCTCGCCCCGCTTTTTTGTCTAGCCCTTGACTCCGCCCATGGTGAGGCCGGCGGACATGCGACGGCGGAAGGCGTAGTAGATCGCCACAGGCGGGATCGCATAGACGATCGCGGTCGCCATCATGTAGTTCCACGGCGCCTCGTCGCTGTTGAAGAACTGCGCAAGCGCCACCGGCACGCTCATGCTCTCCTTCGAGGACAGCAACAGGAACTGATAGAGATACTCGTTCCACGCCAGCAGTAACGCGTAGGTGCCAACGGCGACGAGCGCCGGCGCCATCAGCGGCAGATAGATGCGGAGGTAAACCTGGACCGGCGAAGCGCCATCGATGCGCGCGGCGTCATCGAGCTCCATCGGAATGCTGACCGCGTATTGCTGGAAAATGAAAATTGCGTAG
>DASXLF010000520.1:0-2413 GCA_036496405.1 Steroidobacteraceae bacterium
CATAGGACGTAACGATAAAGGAGGCGTAGGGACCAAGCGACATCGCATCACGCCGGACGCTGGCTGGCGCCTGGTTCTGATTGAATCAGAACCGCGGGCCCAGTCTTCTGTTTTGACGCGTTCTCTTCACGGGAACCGGTATCGCTTGAAAACGCTCTCGCCTGCATCATCTGCAAGGCGCGCACCCGCCGGCGCAGAATCTCGTTGCGCATCGCCGCCAGTTGCAGCGTCACGAACAGGAATGAGAAGCCGACCGCCATCACCAGAAGCGGAATCAAAAAGGCGCGATCGAGCGCGGGTCCGCCCATCCGCAGCACCGAAGCCGGCTGGTGCAGCGTATTCCACCAGTCCACCGAGAATTTGATGATCGGCAGATTGAGCGCGCCGACCAGCGTCAGCACCGCGGCCGCGCGGGCGGCGCGCGAGGGATCCTCCACCGCCCGCCACAGCGCCATCAGACTGAGGTACATCAGAAACAGGATCAGCACCGAGGTCAGCCGCGCATCCCATTCCCAATAGGTGCCCCACATCGGCCTTCCCCACAGCGAGCCGGTCACCAGCGCGAGAAACGTAAAAGCGGCACCGATCGGGGTAGCGGCCTTCGCGGCGACATCGGCCAGCGGATGCCGCCATACCAGCGTGCCGAGCGCAGCCAGGCTCATCACGGCCCAGACCAGCATCGATAGCCACGCGTTCGGCACGTGGATGAACATGATCTTCACGGTAGCGCCCTGCTGGTAATCGTCGGGCGCCATCGCCGATTGATAGAGGCCGACCGCGAGCAACACGGCAGTGAATGCCGCAAGCCACGGCAACAGCCGCGCGGTCAGGGTCAGGAACCGAGTCGGGTTGGCGAGGTCGATCAGCGTCATGGCATCCTGATAGTCGTCGTTGCCGCTACAGGCAATCTGCATAAATCGTTTCGGCGCCCGTTGATCGATATCAATTTGGTGATCAATCGAGCCCGTGCCGCAGGCTGGCGGCGGCGGCGAACGGCCCGACCACGAAACTGACCAGCGACAGCGCGCACAGGATCGAAAACGGAGTTCCGAACGACAACGGTCCTGTTATCGCCGCCTGCGAGGCGGCCACGCCGAAAATCAGCACCGGGATCGACAACGGCAGCACCAGCACGGCCAGCAATAACCCGCCGCGATGCAGCGTAACGGCGAGCGCGGCGCCGATCATGCCCGTGAAGGTCAGTGCGGGCGTGCCCGCCAGCAGCGTCAATGCCACGGCCGAGGTGGCGCCGGCATCGAGATTCAACAACAGTCCCAACACCGGTGTCGCAAGGATCAGCGGCAGTCCTGCGGCGAGCCAGTGCGCCAGCGCTTTCGCCGCGCAGGCCAATTCCAGCGGCACCCGGCCCATCACGATCAGGTCAAGCGAGCCGTCTTCGTGGTCGGCCATAAATAGCCGGTCGAGCGTAAGCAGGCTCGCAAGCAGTGCGCCGAGCCAGAGCATCGCTGGCCCAAGCCGCGTCAGCAGCGCGAGATCCGGTCCGACCGCGAAAGGAATCAACACCACCACGGTCAGAAAGAACAGCACCCCGATCAGCGCGCCGCCGCCGACCCGGAGCGCAATTCTGATATCTCCCGCTATCAGTGCGGCGAATGCGGTCACGCGAGAAGTCTCCCCATTCCGGTGAATGCGGAGTGACGACTTCGCCACAAGGGAATGGAAGCCCCAGCCAGAAGTGGCAAGCACTCCAGCTCTCTCACGACGGACCGCCGATCCGCAATTCGCGCGCGACTATTCCCAGCGGACCATGTGTGGCCGCGATGATCAGGCCGCCGTGCGCCAGATGATTGGCCATCAGTCCCGCAAACATGGACTGTCCGCCGGTATCGAGCGCGTTGGTGGGTTCGTCGAGCAGCCAGACCGGCCGCCGTATCGCCAGCAGCCTTGCGATCGAGAGCCGCCGCCGCTGGCCGGCCGACAGAAATGCCGCGGGCACCTGGGCTGTGTGATCGAGCCCGACCGCGGCCAGGCTTTCCGCGGCGTTTTGTCCTTGCCCTCCGAGGAAGTCGCGCCAGAACGAGAGGTTTTCCATGACACTCAAGGCGGGTTTTAGAGCGTCGCGGTGGCCGAGATAGTGGGCTTGTTCGGGCAGGGTGAGTTCGGCCTCGCTGCCGTCAAGCTCGATTGATCCGCCCGCAAGCGCCAGCAGTCCCGCGATTAGGCGCAACAGCGAGGTCTTGCCCGATCCGTTGGGACCGATGACGGCCAGTGCCTCGCCTGCCGAAGCCTCAAAATCAAGGCTCGAGAATACCTCCCGGCCGCCCCGCACACATCTGACGCTGCGCCCCAAGAGCCTCATATTGCCTCTTCACAGGCCTCTGGAATCTTTCGGTAGCACGTCAGAATGTTTGGGCGCCGCAATGCTCCGGTACGTCGCTCCGTTGTGGCGGTG
>DASXLF010000521.1:0-6849 GCA_036496405.1 Steroidobacteraceae bacterium
TCACGCACCGACTGAATCGCATCGGTCACTGTCTGCATGCGCCGCACCATCTCCGCGTTGACCACTTCCATCAAGGCGCTCAACTCGATCGGCTGGATTCGGAACTCCTCGATTTCCTGCAGATAGCTCGGCGTCAGAAAGCTTTGCACGCAGGCGTACGCACGATGCGCCGCGCGCAGGTTGTTGAACTCGTCCTCGACGAGTAGCGCGGCTGCGCGGGCAGCCTTGTCCTTGTTCTTGGCTGATTTCTGAAGCGCGGGCCTTGTCGCCTGTCGGCGTTCGACGGCTTTGCGTCTTTTGGATATGGAGTTGCCGGAAGAGCTCGCGGTGATGCGACCAGACTTAGCCATTTTTTGGCCTCCCAAGAAGTTGCAGTCTTCAAAACCGCCGCTCCGAGTCCAATCGAGGCGGCGGCTCGACGAGTTGGACTTACCGGGCAACCTCTTGCGAGAAACCGGCCGGGCTTGCGCCCGCCCGTCGAGCCGCCATAAGGGGGCACAACGCGGCGAATCCGCAAAACCATGCAGGTAACTGCGACCTTCGCCGCAGAGATTGCTTACGGGAGTCCAATCCCGATCACGCCCTTTTTCGACGTGACTTGGGCAGTATATCGAGCGCTATTGCTACTGCATCTGCCTCACGATATCCAGCGCCTCCTCGATCCGCTCCACCGCATGGATCGTCAGCCCCTCGATTTCCTTCGAGCCCTTCCTCGGCGCATTCGCCTTCGGCACGATCGCCACGCTGAACCCCAGCTTCGCCGCCTCCCGCAACCGCTCCTGCCCACGCGGCGCCGGCCGCACCTCACCGGCCAGCCCCACTTCCCCAAACGCAATGAACCCCTTGGGCAACGGCTTCCCCCGCAAGCTCGACGTGATCGCCAGCATCACCGCCAAGTCCGCCGCCGGCTCGCTGATCCGCACCCCACCCACGGCGTTGACGAACACATCCTGATCCATACAAGCCACCCCCGCATGCCGATGCAGCACCGCCAGCAGCATCGCCAATCGATCCCGATCCAGGCCCACCGACAGCCGCCTCGGACTCGGCCCGCCGTTATCCACCAGTGCCTGAATCTCCACCAGCATCGGCCGCGTCCCTTCCAGCGTCACCAGCACCACGCTGCCGGGCACCGGCTCCGCATGCTGGCTCAGGAAGATCGCGCTCGGATTCGCAACGCCCTTGAGCCCGCGCTCCGTCATCGCAAACACACCGATCTCATTGACCGCCCCAAAGCGGTTCTTGATCGCCCGCACCAGCCGGAAGCTCGAATGCGTGTCGCCTTCGAAGTACAGCACCGTGTCGACCATGTGCTCCAGCACGCGCGGCCCGGCGAGCGCGCCTTCTTTCGTGACGTGGCCGACGAGCACGACCGCGGTGCCGCTGGCCTTGGCGAAGCGCGTGAGGTGCGCCGCGCATTCGCGCACCTGTGCCACGGAGCCCGGCGCCGAGGTGAGCTGATCTGAATAGACGGTCTGGATCGAATCGATCACCGCGATCGCCGGCCGCGTGGCGTCGAGCGTGGCGATGATCTTCTCCAACTGGATCTCGGCCAGCACCTGCACCTGCGAATGGTCGAGCCCGAGTCGGCGCGAGCGCAGCGCGACCTGGGCGCCGCTTTCCTCGCCGGTGACGTAGAGCGCGTTGCGGCCGGCGCGCTGCAGCGCGTCGACGGCCTGCAGCAGCAGCGTGGACTTGCCGATGCCCGGATCGCCGCCGATCAGCGTGACGCCGCCGTCGACGATGCCGCCGCCCAGCACGCGGTCGAGTTCGTCCAGGCCGGTGGGCGTGCGCGCGATGTCCGTGGCTTCGATCTCCGAGAGCGTCGCCAGCTCGGCAGCCCCGGCAAGCGCCGCGAATTGCGTGCCGAAGCGGTTGTTGGCCGCGCCCGCCGGCGGGGCGACCTGCTCGATCAATGTGTTCCATGCACCGCAGCTCGGGCATTTGCCGAGCCACTTGGCGCTGGTGCCGCCGCATTCGCTGCAGACGTAAATCGTTTTTTCTTTGGCCATGGCGTCGAGTGTAGGGAGGCGCAGATGTAACACTCCGGCGCACAATGGCGCGCCCGAGGCTGAGACGCCGCACATCGATCAACCAGGACCTTGAAATGACCACCACCCTGACGCTCGTGATCTACATGGCCATCCTTACGTTTCTCACAACGCTTGTCGCGAGCCTCATCCGAGTCAAAGGATGGACCTTCCCCGGCACCAGGCTTGCGCTCGGGAACCGCGACAACTTGCCCGAAGCCACGCGATTCGCGGGACGAGCCGAGCGTACGGCCCGAAACACGTTCGAGAACTTCGTGCTCTTTGCCGCGATCGCGCTGGTTGCGCATGCAGCGGGGGCCACCAGTCCGAAGGTCGCCACGGGGGCGGAAATATTCTTTTGGGCGCGCGTGCTGTACATCCCGGTCTACTACGCCGGGATCATCTATCTGCGCACGGCGATCTGGGGGGTCAGCATCGTGGGTCTGGTGATGATGATCACTGCCATCTTGTAGCCTCCACAGAAAGCACCCATGCCCCGCGCAATCCTCGCCGAAACTCACATTCATCCCGCACTCGGCGAAAAGATCGCCCGGCAACAGTCCGCCATCGTCCGCGAGGTGCAGGACGCCGTGGCGGCGCATCCGGTCGTCGTGGTCGGTATGGGAATCAACCCATTTCCGAAGAAGGCCAGACGCCTGCTCGATGAGGCCGGGGTGCCGTACCACTACATCACCCACGGCAGCTATTTCTCGAAATGGCGCGAGCGCAATGCGCTCAAGATGTGGACTGGTTGGCCGACGCTGCCGATGGCGTTCGTGCGGGGCACGCTGATCGGCGGCGCAGAGGATCTGCAGAAGCTCATCGCGAGCGGCGAGTTGCCCAGGCTGATGGCCGAGACGGCGGTGCCTTAGTACTCCGTTTCGGAGGTTCGCACACGGGGAACAAGCGCTCTGCATGGCACTCCAAGGAGGGAAGCTTGCAAGTACGTCGACCCGATAACGGTCGGCGGCTCTCCAGAGCCATCAAGAGTGGACCACCCACCGATGGCTCTCTTTTTTGTTGCTCGCTCGGTCGTCAAGAAGTCGGTTCCTTGGATTCCAGGCGATTCAGCGACATTGCGAGGCGCACGGGAGATGCAGCGCCGCACAGGTCGCCGCCGCGGCGTCCCGGCGCTAGACTCACTGGACCATGACGGCCAGCCTCGATCAGCCTTCCCGGCAGGTGTTCACACCGCAGGCGTCGGCCGGCGAGGCGGCTTGGTCGCCGCCTGTGGCAGCTCTCGCCGAGGGGGCGCTGCTGGACCGCGAACTGGAAGACCGGCTGCGCCGGCGGCTGTTCGTGCTGGGTCATTCGGCCGTGCGCCAGGGCCTGATGGCGGTGGCGGTGTTCGCAGCGGTCTTCTCGGCGCTCACCGGTCCGCGGCTTGCCATTTTCCTGTGGGTGGCGCTCGTGTGTGGCGTGCTGATGGTGCGCCTGTACTTCCTCGAACAGAACCTGCGGGTGTACCCGGCGCCGCAATACGCCGAACGCCAACCGGCCGGCAACTGGCGCTACTTCGCGCCCTACACCGCGACCAGCGTCGCCTGGGGCCTGGGGCCGTGGTTCCTGATGCCGCTGGGGCCGATTCCGACCGAGTGGCTGGCGGTGCAGGCGGTGTTCGTATCGGGACTGATGACAGGCGTCGTTTCGGTGGTGGCGCCGTCTCGCACGGCCCCCTATGTATGGCTCGTGCCGCTGGCGCTGGGCATGGCCACACGCTCCGGGGTCCAGGGCGGCGTGGTCGGCTGGACCCTGTGCACCTACATCCTGCTGTACGCGATCGTTGCGTTGCGCTTTGCGCGCCAGCAGAGCGAACTGCTGCGCGCCGGCCTGCGTTCGCAGATCGAGAAGGAAGAGCTATCCCGACAGTTGATGGCCCAGTCGCACGACCTGGAGCGGCTGAACACCGAGCGCAGCCGCTTCTTCGCGTCGGCCAGCCACGACCTGCGCCAGCCGGTGCACGCACTGGCATTGTTCTCCGAGGCGCTGCGGCGCGAAGTGCAGGGCACCCCGGCGCAACGGCTGGCCGAGCGCGTGGTGGAGGCCACGCAGTCAGTGAGCGGTCTGCTCAACGGGTTGCTCGACATTTCCAAGATCGACGCTGGTGCGGTGCAGCCAGTGTTCGCGCCAGTGGCGGTGGATCAGATCTTCCTGCGCCTGTCCCAACTGTATGAAGACCGCGCCGCCGCGGCCGGCCTGCAGCTGCGCTTTCACCCGATCCCGTGCGAGATCGTGAGCGACGCCGATCTGCTGCTGCGCGTGCTGTTCAACTTCGTCGACAACGCCTTCAAGTACTGCGAGCGCGGCGGCGTGCTGGTGAGCGCGCGGCCGCGCGGCGGGCGCATCAGGCTGGCCGTGTGGGACACCGGGCGCGGCATCGGCGCCGAGCACCTGTCGCGGGTGTTCGATGAGTTCTACCAGGTAGACAACCTGCATCGCGACAGCGCGCGCGGGCTCGGAATCGGGCTGGCGATCGTCAGGCGGCTCGCGGTGCTGCTGGAAGGCGAGGTGGGCTTGCGTTCGGCGCCGGGGCGGGGCAGCGTGTTCTGGATCGAGTTGCCGCTGCGCCCCAGCGCTGCCGCGCAGGCCAGCGCGGTCGCCAACGTCGCCGGTGCGCCGGTGCCCTGGGTGGCGAGCGCCGGTGCAGCGGCGCCCGAGCGGCCACTGCACGTGTTGCTGCTGGATGACGAGGCAGCAGTCTGTGAGGCCATGCGCCTGTGGCTCGCGCCCTACTGCGCTGCCATCCACATCGCGCAGACGGTGGACGAGGCGGGCGTCGTGGTGGCGCGCGAAGGCGCGAGGCTCGACGCGTTGCTGGTGGACTTCCGGCTGCCCGGCGAACTCAACGGGATCGGCGCCACGCACCGCCTGCGCGCCCAGGCCGGGCGCATGCTGCCTGCCATCCTGATCACCGGCGACACTGACCCGGTGCTCGTGCGTGAAGCCTACGACAGCGGTCTGGTCGTGATGTTCAAGCCGGTGCACCCCGAGCAGTTGGCGAAGCGACTTCGCGAGCTGTGTGTGGCGCCGGCCGGTGCGGGCGTCCCGCAGTCCGACAGCGCGCGTTTGTCACGATGAACAGCGGACCCCGCGAACTTCCGAAACGGAGTATCTAGTCGGCCCCAAGCGTGAAGGCGGCAAGCTCCCAGTCGCCGGTTTTCTCGTCGCATCGGAGGACGTACAGATGCCCGTCATCCGCATCGACCTTGATCCAGCGCTGCGTCGGCCCAAACCAGCGGTCAACGATGCCACTCACGGCAAGCCGGCGCTCGCCGAGCCAGAAGGCGAACGGTTCCGGTTCACCACGGTAGCCGGCGCTGCACTCCACACGAATCGCCATGGCTCACGATACCCCTGAACCTGAGCATCCTGGAGAACTTGCAAAGGGTTAACCCGTAGAGGGTTCGCCCCTCATTCATTTAACATGTTAAATAAATGAGGACGGCATGACGACCACCTTCGCGCACCGCAATCTTCCGCGTCTGCTGCTGCAGGCGCGAGAGGCCGTGATGGCCCATACGCGCCCCAGCCTGCGCGAGCATGAGTTGTCCGACCAGCAATGGCGCGTGCTGCGCGTGCTGGGCGAACACGGCGCGGTTGAAACGGGCCGTGTGGCGCGCGAGGCTTTCATCCTCGGGCCCAGCCTGACCGGCGTGCTGGCGCGCATGGAACGCGACGGGCTCATCACGCGCAGCCGCGATCCCGAGGATCAGCGCTGCACCGTCATCGAGGCTTCGGCGCACGGCCGCAAACTGGTCAAGCGCCTTTCCACCAGCATCGAAGCGCACTACAAGTGGATGGAAGAGACGCTGGGCAAGGACAAGCTCGAACAGCTCTACGGACTGCTCGACGAACTGATCACACTGGAAAAAGTATGACCCCCACGCTTCGCACTTCGTGTCTTCGCTGCCCCCCGAGGGGGTGCGTTTCGCCTTGGGGCGGCCCGGCGGCGAAACCATGAGCTTTCTCCCGACCGGCACCGTTTACGGCGTGCTGCTGAACTTCCGCAAGGAAGTCGAGGCACTCGCGCCGCAGATGGACCAGCCACCCTACAAGGCACCGCCGAAGGCGCCGATCCTCTACGTGAAGACAGCCAACACCTGGAGCCCGAACGGCAGCGCCATCGCGGTGCCGGCGCGCGTGCCGGAGGTCGAGGTCGGCGCCACCGTTGCGATGGTGATCGGCCCTGACAACGACGTCGAAGGCTTCGTGCTGATGAACGATCTCTCGATTCCGCACACGAGCTTTTTCCGGCCTCCGGTGAAGTTCAAGTGCCTGGACGGCTTCCTCGGCATCGGCCCCGCGATGCGCGACGCACAGGACGTCGCCGATCCCGCCGACTTCAAGCTCGAAGTGCGCATCAATGGCGAACTGCGCCAGTCGGTGGACTTCTCGCAGACGGTGCGCAACGCCGAGCAGTTGCTGTCCGATGTCGGCGCCTTCATGACGCTGCAGCACGGTGACGTGCTGATGCTGGGCTGCGACGCCGGCCGTCCGCTCGCGCGGCCCGGCGACCGCATCGAGATCAGCGGCCCGGGCTTCGAGACGCTCGTCAACACGCTCGTGAAGGAAGAAGCATGAAGCGCGCACGCATCCTGTTCGAAGGGGCGGTGCACGACGCCGTCGAGAAAGAAGGCCAACTGCTGCTGGCCGACGGCCGCCTCGTGGCGCTGGACGCCGTTTCGTGGCTGCCTCCGCTCACGCCCACGCCGCGCCCGCGCACCATCCTCGCCCTCGGCCTCAACTACGCCGACCACGCCAAGGAACTCGAGTTCAAGGCGCCCGAAGAGCCGCTGGTTTTCGTCAAGGGCGAGAGCAC
>DASXLF010000522.1:0-2052 GCA_036496405.1 Steroidobacteraceae bacterium
CCGCGCGCCGCACAGGCGCTGATGCTGGCTTCCCGCGCGCGGTCGTTGCTCGGTGGACGGCTGGCCCCCAGCATCGACGACGTCGTGGCGCTTGCACGCCCGGTGCTGCGGCATCGCATGGCGCTGAATTTCTCGGCGCGCGCGGATGGCACGACGGTCAGCAGTGTTATCGACCGGCTGTGCCGGACATATCTTTGAGGTCTTCGTCCGCCTTGGACGCGCGCCACAACATCGGACCGGCCGGCGTTCCGGAGCAGGCAGAGCAGCTCGCGGCCACGCTGCCGCCATTGCTGGTTGATGCAGAACGTCTCGCTGCTTCCGTGAGTCTTGGCGTGCATGGACGGCGCAAAGCCGGCATGGGCGAGAGCTTCTGGCAATTTCGCCGTTACGCACCGGAAGATCCGGCAACAGCCGTAGATTGGCGGCAATCCGCCAAGTCGCAGCACCTGTTCGTACGCGAGCGCGAATGGGAAGCGGCACAGGCGGTGTGGTTCTGGCGCGATGGCTCGCCGGCGATGCGATTCAAATCGCAATTCGGACCGGTGACGAAGATTGACCGCGCCACGGTGCTGGCGCTGGCCCTGATATCGCTGCTGGTACGCGGCGGCGAACGGGTGGCGCTGCTGGGCGGCGCGCATGCACCGCTTTCCGGTCGCAACAGTGTGCGCCGCATCGCGCACGAATTGATCGATCTGCCTCCCCGTGATCAAGCATTGCCGCCGGAGGGACGAATTTTACGCAAGAGCCAGTTTCTCTGGTTCAGCGATTTCCTCGCGCCGCTCGATCGGGTGGAGTCCTCCATGCGTCGGCTGGCAAGTGCCGAGCTTTCCGGCCAGCTCGTCCACATCGTCGATCCGGCGGAAGAGGATTTTCCGTTCGCAGGCCGCACCCGTTTCGAAGCGCTGACGGGGGGCGATCATGAGCTATTCGGCCGCGCCGAATCCATACAGGCGGCTTATCGGGATCGGTTCAAGGCGCACACCGAAGCCGTGGCTGCGCTGGCGCGCCGGTTCGGCTGGAGCTATCTCGCGCACCGCACCGACAAGAGTCCCGAACTCGCCCTGATTGCACTTTACGCGGCAATCGGCGGCGATGTCGCGCAGCGTACCGCCTGATGTTCGCGGGCTTGAGTTTCGCGGCGCCCTGGATACTCGCTGGGCTGATCGTGCTTCCGGCGATCTGGTGGCTGCTGCGCGTCACGCCGCCTTCGCCGCAGCGCGTGCCTTTCCCACCGTTGCGTTTGCTGCGGGGTCTTGTGGCAACGGAAGAAACGCCGGCCCGCATGCCGTGGTGGCTGCTGCTGCTGCGCATGATTGTGGCGGCGTTAATTATCGTTGCGTTGGCCGATCCGATTTTGGGCGCCACGCCGCCGTGGCACGGTTCCGGCCCTCTCATTCTGTTTGTGGACAATGGCTGGACCGCAGCACACGCGTGGAGCGATCGCGAAACGGCCATGTCCGATGCGCTGGGGAGTGCTGCGCGCGCGGGCCGTCCTGTTGCCATCGTTCCCACTGCCACGGCACCGGCCATCACGCTGCTCGATGCCGGCAAGGCGATGCGCACAGCGCGCGATCTTGCGCCGGAGCCGTGGCTACCGGATCGCAGCCCCGCGGTCGCATCGCTGGGCAAGACGCATTTCGCTGGTGCACCGCAGATTCTCTGGCTGAGCGATGGCCTCGATTACGGCGATTCAAACAAGGTTGTGCAGGCGCTCGGCAAACTGGGTCATCTCACCATTTTCGCGGACCCGGTTGGCAAAGTGCCGTTGGCGCTCAAACCGGAAGCCAATCAGGCAGACGGATTCAAGGTCACCGTTATTCGCGCGGGAGGCACAGGCGAACGGCAGGGCGATGTGCTGGCCTTGGGCGATCGCGGCGAAACGCTCGCCACTGCGCCGTTCCGTTTTGCGCGCGGCGCCAACACCACAGCGGCAAAGCTCCGCCTGCCGCTGGAAGTGCGGAACGAAACCCAGCGCATCGCCATCGCGAACGAAGACTCAGCCGGCGGGGTGCGGCTGCTGGATGTTGGCTCGAAGCGGCGCGCCGTCGGGCT
>DASXLF010000523.1:0-2549 GCA_036496405.1 Steroidobacteraceae bacterium
CTGAAAGAGCTTCGCATCGGCAGCTATCTGATCAAGCAGAAGCTGATGGGCAACGCGCGCTATCCGCTGGTGCTGATGCTGGAGCCGCTGTTCCAGTGCAATCTGGCGTGCGCCGGTTGCGGCAAGATCGACCACCCGAAAGAGATTCTGCAGAAGCGACTGAGCGTCGAGGACGCCTTGCGCGCGGTCGATGAATGTGGCGCGCCAATGGTGTCCATTCCCGGCGGCGAACCGCTGATCCACAAGGAGATGCCACAGATCGTCGCGGGCATCGTGGCGCGCCGCAAGTTCGTCTATCTGTGCACCAACGCCATCCTGTTGCCCAAACATATCCATGAGTACCAGCCGTCGCCGTATCTGACGTTTTCGATTCATCTCGACGGCAGTCGCGAGCGGCACGACGAATCGGTGTGCCAGGAAGGGGTGTTTGACAAGGCGGTGGCGGCGATCCGGCTGGCGCGCAGCAAGGGCTTTCGCGTCACGATCAATTGCACCCTATTCAGTGGCGAGAATCCGGAGGAAGTGGCGGCATTCTTCGATGAAGCCATGACTTTGGGCATCGAGGGCATCATGGTCTCGCCGGGCTACAGCTATCACCATGCTCCGCGACAGGACGTGTTCCTCGGGCGCAGCGCCAGCAAGCGACTGTTTCGCGAAATCTTCAAGCGCGGCCGCCGCGGCAGCTCGCGCCGCCAGCGCTCCCGCAGCCGCTGGTCATTCAATCACTCCGGGTTGTTCCTGGATTTCCTGGCAGGCAACCAGGCCTATCAATGCACCCCCTGGAGCACACCGACTTACAATATTTTCGGCTGGCAGAGACCCTGCTATCTGTTGACTGACGAAGGCTATGCACCCAGCTTCCGCTCGCTGATGGACGATACCCAGTGGGAGAACTATGGCGTGGGCGTGAACCCGGCCTGCGATAACTGCATGGCCCATTGCGGGTTCGAGGGTACGGCGGTGGATGACGCCTTTGCGCACCCGATCAAGGCGCTGAAGACCGCGCTCTGGGGTCAGCGCCTGAGCGGTCCCATGGCGCCGGATCTACCGATTCTGTATGGCGAGGGCACTCGCCGCACGATCGCAACCGTGCCGGTCGAGGCGATCAAACGCGCCAACCGTACGCCGGAAGGCGCTCATACCGTCGGCCCGCAGTGATGCGGTCATGAGGTCGCGATAGCGATGCCGCAGGCGTCGAAGGTGAATAGCGCGGCCGAAAGCCGAGTGGCGATGCCGCAGGATCCGGCAACACGCGAGGTCTTTCTGGCGCAGCTGGAATCATGGCGCGTGCGTATCGAATTGGCGCTGGCCGCGCGGCTGCCCGGTCCCGACGCGGTACCCACGCGGCTGCACCAGGCCATGCGTTACAGCGTTCTTGGCGGTGGCAAGCGCGTGCGCCCGGCGCTGGTGTTCGCCACCGCCTGCGCCGTCGGACTGCCGGAAGCCGAAGTGGAGGCGGCCGCCTGCGCAGTGGAACTGGTGCACGTCTACTCCCTGGTCCACGACGATCTGCCGGCCATGGATGATGACGATATGCGCCGCGGGCGGCCGACCTGCCACAAAGCCTACGACGAGGCCACGGCCATCCTCGTGGGCGATGCGCTGCAGCCGCTGGCATTTCAATTGTTGGCCTCCGACCCGGCGTTGCCATCGGCGCCATCGGTCCGGTTGCGGCTGATCGAACTGCTGGCCGAGGCCAGCGGAACATTCGGCATGGCCGGAGGCCAGGCGATCGATCTTTCGGTGCAGGGCCAACGCCTGGATGTCGCGCAGGTGGAGGAAATGCACGCGCGCAAAACCGGGGCGTTGATTCGCGTCAGCGTATTGATGGCAGCGGTGTGTGCGCCGGCGCTCGAGGCGCGGCTGTACGAGGCGCTGACCGGTTTCGCAACCCCGATCGGACTGGCCTTCCAGATTCAGGACGACCTGCTGGACGTGCTCGGCGACGCCTCGACCCTCGGTAAAGCGGTGGGCGCGGACAGTGAGCGCTCGAAACCCACGCATCCGGCCATCATCGGCATTGAATCCTCGCAGGAACGGGTCCGACTGCTGCATACCCAGGCGCTCGAGGCCCTGGCGCCTTTCGGCTCGCGTGCCGAGCCCCTGCGGGCACTCGCGGATTGGCTGCTGGCGCGCCGTTACTGACCGGCGGCCGAGCGCAGAGGCTCATGTCTGCGCGGCGCCCACCAGCTCTCGATGCGGACACTCAGGCCGGCGGCATCAAGGCCCGCCGCTGCCAGGCAGCTGTCGCGCGAACCGTGCTCGATGAATCGATCGGGTATGCCCACATGCAGCATCGGCAGTTGCAACCCCGCGGCCGACAGCAGCTCGCCCACCGCTGAGCCGGCGCCGCCGGCAACGGCGTTCTCCTCAATCGTCACCATGCCGCGATGGCGCTCCGCCAGTGCGATCACGAGTTCGCCGTCCAGCGGCTTGACGAAGCGCATGTTGACCACGGTGGCGTCGAGTCGCTCGGCGATCTTCAGCGCCGGTTCGAGCAATGTGCCGAATACCAGCAGTACCAGCCCACTGCGTCCCTCGCGGCGCAT
>DASXLF010000524.1:0-1713 GCA_036496405.1 Steroidobacteraceae bacterium
TGGATAATTTCAGGCTGCTGGTCTCCGACAACCTCTATGTGCTGTCTTACCTGCGCAGCCTCGTCGTATCAGCGGTCTCGACCTCGATCTTGCTGGTGATCGGCTATCCCATCGCCTACGGCATGGCGCGATTGCCGCAGCGCTGGCAAGCGATCGCCATGATGCTGGTGATCGTTCCATTCTGGACCTCGTTTTTGATCCGCATCTATGCCTGGATCAACATCCTGCAGCATGACGGCCTGCTCAACAAATTCCTGCTCGCGCTGCACCTGGTCTCGGCACCAGTGGTGTGGCTGTCCACCGACAGCGCGATGTATCTCGGCATCGTCTACTCCTATCTGCCGTTCATGATCCTGCCGCTCTATGCGACGCTCGCCAAAATGGACCCGGCGCTGCTGGAAGCAGCCAGCGATCTCGGCAGTTCCCCGCGGCAGGCGTTCTGGCTGGTGACGTTTCCGCTGTCGCTGCCAGGCGTCGCCGCTGGCGCCTTGCTGTGCTTCATTCCGATTATGGGGGAGTTCGTGATTCCCGACCTGCTGGCGGGCTCCAATTCGCTGATGATCGGCCAGACCCTGTGGCTTGAATTCTTCACCAACAAGGATTGGCCGGTGGCCTCGGCCGTTGCGGTGGTGTTGCTGGTGCTGCTGGTGGGACCGTTGGTGCTGTACGACCGGCTGCAGCGCCGGGAGCTGGAGGGCAGTGGCTGATGGCCCGCGCGCATAACCGACTTTCCCCTTTTAACGTCACCGCGCTGGCGCTCGGCCTGGCGTTTCTGTACCTGCCGATCGTGATCCTCGTGATCTATTCCTTCAACGCCTCGCGGCTGGTCACGGTGTGGGGCGGCTGGTCGCTGCGCTGGTACGACGAATTCTTCCACGACCGCGCCATGCTGGAGGCGGCGCTGATGAGTTTCCGCGTGGCGGCGACATCGGCGACAATCGCGACGCTGCTCGGCACGCTGGCGGCCGTGGCGCTGTCGCGCGGCGAGCGCTTCAAGGGACGCACATTGTTCTCCGGCATGCTCTATGCGCCGCTGGTGATGCCCGAAGTCATCACCGGACTTTCGCTGCTGCTGCTGTTCGTGGCGCTGAACGCCGAGCGCGGCTTCTGGACGGTGACGATCGCGCACACCACGCTGACCATGTGCTTCGTTGCCGTGGTGGTGCAGTCGCGGCTCGGCGTACTCGATCGCAGCCTTGAAGAGGCGGCGATGGATCTCGGCTGCGACCCGCTCCGCGCCTTTGTCGCGGTGACGCTGCCCTTGATCCTGCCCGCGATCGCCGCGGGCTGGATGCTGGCGTTCACGCTGTCGCTCGACGATCTCGTGATTGCGAGCTTCACCACCGGCCCCGGCTCGGCGACGCTGCCGATCCGGATCTATTCGGAGGTGCGGCTCGGCGTCAAACCCGAGATCAACGCCATCTGCACGCTGGTGATCGCCTTGATCGCGGTGGTCATCGTGATCGCATCGCTGGCCTCGAAATTGTCGAGCGCGCGAGGCGAGAGCGCGGCGCCGTTGTAAGGCCGTGAGACCGATGGAAGCGCAAAATGGCGGCAACGCGAACCGTGACGAGTGACGGCCAAATTGTTGTATGGTGCCTGCCGTCGATGCGGCGCGGGATCGAGGTATGAGGCAGACGGGAGAATCAGCATCGGCGGCCGCTTCAGGGCACGTTGCGCCGGAAGCCGGTTACAGCCCCGCGCGCATCTTGC
>DASXLF010000525.1:0-3101 GCA_036496405.1 Steroidobacteraceae bacterium
GCACCTGTGAGCCTGACCGGATCGCAGGGCGGGCGAATGGCGGTCACGCCAGTGCAGGCGATCGGCTCAACCGTCACCTATTTGCGCCGGTATTTGCTGGGCATGGTGTGGAACACGGTGCTGGCTGACGACGATGACGACGGCGAGGGCACGCGCCGTGCCGCGGCCGCGCCGATGCCCCGAGCTGCGCGCGTTGCCGAGCGTGCGGCGGCCTACGAAGCGCCACCACAGGCCCCACCAAAGTCCCCAGCGCCGGTCGAGCGCACCGACGCCCAGTGGCGCGTGTGGCTCGACAAGCTGCGCGACGCCTGCGCCACGCTCTACCACCGCAGCGAGGTTGTGCAGGTTGCGGAGCGGCCCTCGGTCGCCGATGCGCTCGCCACCGGCCCCGCGTGGGTGAGGGATGAGGTGTCGTTGATCCTGGCTGAGAACTACAAGAGATTTGCCGATGAAGTAACTGACGAATTGCCCGAGGTCGAGATCGCTGGCGAGCGCAACGTCATGGCAGGTTAGGCACCATAATCCCCAATATCGTCGCATTGGTACGAAGACAGGCGTTTCGCCACAATCGGCTACCGGCTGAATAAATCCGCACCAAAGCGTAATAGCCATTGACATAGTGGTGCGTGCGCGCTACATCAGCGCCACACATAAGGACCACCCCAATGGCACATTTCACCCATGACAATACCAACGGCTACGACGACGCCGACCTGGCGCTACTCAATCGCGCCTATGCATCTCTGCCGGTTACCGTCACCGATGAAGACGAGACCATCGACAGCAAATCAGTCTGCGACTACTGCGCCGAGCAACTGCTGTTCGCGTATGACCAAGGCAAGCGCGGCGATGCTCTCGTTGCTTGGTATTACGCGCCATAAACAGGAGCCGAGAGATGGAGCGGATATCCCTTAGCCTTCCGCCCCGGCAGATGTCGTGGCTGAAGCTTGAGGCCAAGCGCCTAGGCGTGACGCTGGGTGAGTTGCTGCGCCGCATCATCGACCAGGTGAGGGACAGCAAATGAGGCCGCCGCCCGCCAAGGCGGACGTGGCGGCAGTCCGTGCCGACCTGAGCCTTGTTGAGCATCGGCTGCTGACCCGCCTCGGCGGCGTGATGGTCGTGGGCCTCGGCATCCTATTCGCGGCCCTGCATATGTGGCCACCACACGGATGACCCACGAGTCGGTCTACGTGTATGCGCTGCAGCGCGGCTCGATCCTCGCCGCCATCATCGCGCGCCTGCCGGAATTGCTGGCAGCGTTCGGATTGCCGCACTGACCCCAAGCGGGCCGACGCCGTGGCCGAAACCCACAGCGCCAGCCCTGACCACCAACGAATGGAGAAGCATTCGCCATGGCTACCTGGAGCCTATCACGCATCACGGCGCCCCCAATACTGCGCCGCCAACAACGGATCTTCCGATGCCACTATTCTTGCGACGCCTGTCCGACCGAGTGGTCAGACGAGTTGCTGACTGCCGGCGCTTCGTGGTGCCCAGCGTGCGACGGTCCGGCAGAACCCTATTGCACCGAGGAGTTCGAGGAAGACCGACCGGAATGGGAGGATTGAGATGACCCCCGCCGACCGCGAGCGCCTGTGAACATGGACGATATTCCCTCCCGTGTGGCGGTGCTCGAGCAGATCGCCCGCAGCACCCAGGCAGCTCTGGAGCGGATCGAGCGTCGCCTGGACACCATCGAGGCCACGCAGCGCACCGACTTTCGTTGGTTGCTCGGCATTATGCTCGGAGGCTTCAGCCTGACGCTGGGTGGGTTCGTCGCAACACTCGGCCTGATTGCTCACACCCAACACTGGATCTGAAAATGCACACATCCCTGATTCTGGCAACGGCATGATGAGGATTGAGATAGCGCCATGACCGACGCCGAGCGCCAGCGTCTAGCCGGTATCCTGGGCATGCTTGGCTCCGACCATGCCGGAGAACGCGCCGCCGCCGGCCTCCAGGCCGAGGCGTTCCGCAAGAAGCACGGGCTGACGTGGCCAGAGTTGCTGGGCATACCGACGGTCGCGGCGATGCCAGAGCCGGATCATCCACCACCGCCGCCGCCCACAACTCCAGAGCGGCCAACCTGGGTTCCAAAGGAAGCCAATACCACGCCGGAAGATCGTGCTTGGATGGCTTTTGGTTGTCTTAGTGCTGGCGGCTTGGTCGCCTTACTTCTGACGATCCTGACCCATGGGATTCCGCGAGTTCTACACTAAGGCGGCGGAACGCCCCGAGTGATCTGCTGCATCACTGGGTCCAGTGTCGTCCGGCTTAGATGAGCGCGCAGCCTGGCCGCCTGGGTGGCGCCGACATCCCCGCCGATCTCTGCCCCGACGATGGCCCCCATAGGCCCGGCCACAAAATGTCCTGCCGCGCCCATTGCCACCCGCGTGATCGGCTTGATCAGCGAGACAGACAGCCGCCCCAGCATGCCGATATCGCCGCTGCGGGCGACCTGCTCCAGGAAGGCGGTTTCCTCCGGCGTCCAGTTGCGCATAGCGCTATCGTTCTTGAGTAGTGATGCGGCACGCTGGCGTACGTAGGCGTCAGCCGCGGCCGGATCGTTCTTCAAGCTGGCACCGTAGTTTATGTCCTCCATCTGACCCTGCTTGATAGATTGCATCCATGCCTGCCGCCCTTGACGCAGGCCTTCGAGATCGGGCACCTGATCCATCTGCGTGCGCAGCCGCAGTTGCAACTGCGAAAGATCGTGGGCATCGCTCCCGCTCGCACCACGCATGCGAGTGGTCAGGTCGCGGTCTATCTGCATTGCCTTGTCGAATGACATTGGCCCGCTGGCATCGACATTCTTGGCGGCCTGCACGGCCGGCTGATTGGCTACGATCCTCGCCTGCTCGGGATCGCTTGGGACGGCATCGCTAAACAGCTTGCGCACCGCTCCAGCGTTGGCATCCGGCAACATGGCGTTGGCTGCAGCAGCCTGATCGGCGGGGCTGAAGTGACCGCTTGCACGCGCCTGCATCTCGGCTTGTGTCATTATCGCTGGGTCAGATGAGGCCGCCACGGGCGCCGTAGGCGAGGGTGCCGGCGGGGGAGCCTGTTCTGGCGGCATCATTTGGTTGCGCGGCGGCATT
>DASXLF010000526.1:0-4240 GCA_036496405.1 Steroidobacteraceae bacterium
GTGATCGCTACCGGCGGGCTTTCCATCCCCCAGATCGGCGCCAGCGACTTCGGGTACCGGATCGCTACGCAGTTCGGCCTGCGCGTGGTCACGCCACGGCCCGCGCTGGTTCCGCTCACTTTCGGTGGCGAGGGTTGGGAGCCCTATGCCGGACTGGCCGGCCTGGCCTTGCCCGTGCGGATCGAAACCGGCAGCAAGAAGGAACGCATGAGCTTCGTTGAAGACCTGCTTTTCACGCATCGCGGACTGTCCGGTCCGGCCGTGCTGCAGATTTCGACCTACTGGCGCGCCGGCGCACCACTCACGATCGATTTCGCGCCGGGCATCGATGTCGCCGGCGCCCTCGCTGAAGCCAAGCAACGGTCGCGCAAGCGAATCGGCAATGAACTTTCCACGCTGGTGCCCTCGCGCCTTGCGGACGCGTGGGTCGACCAGGACCCGGCCCTGCAACGCCCCATCAATGAAGCCGCCGATCGCGCGCTGGCGGCGCTGGCCGACCGGATCGCCCGCTGGCAAATCACGCCGAGCGGAACGGAAGGTTACAAAAAGGCCGAAGTCACGGCGGGTGGTGTCGACACGCGCGATCTCTCGTCGCAAACCATGGAATCGAAGCAGCCTGGGTTGTATTTCATCGGCGAAGTGGTCGACGTCACCGGCTGGCTGGGCGGATACAACTTTCAGTGGGCCTGGGCCAGTGCGCATGCCTGCGCGCAGGCACTGGCGCTGGATCACAAAGCTGACGCTATAATGCTCGGCTAACTTTGGCCTCCCCTCAACGGCCTACTCCATTTTTCAGTTGAGGAACCCCGGCCAGGGGCCCGATCTTCCCCAGGCCAAATTCAACAGACCCAATTTTTTAAATGACCACCATCCGCGTAAAAGAAAACGAGCCGTTCGACGTCGCGCTGCGCCGCTTCAAGCGCACCATCGAAAAGCTCGGCCTGCTGACCGACCTGCGTGCCCGCGAGTTCTACGAAAAGCCGACCGCCGAGCGCAAGCGCAAGAAGGCAGCCGCCGTCAAGCGCCACTACAAGCGCGTGCGCAGCATGCAGCTCCCCAAGAAGCTGTACTGATCACCCGCAGCGCTGGCCCATGCCAGCGTCCGGTTCAGCCGCTTCCGAGCCGCGCCAGGAATACCTGCCGCGGCTTTTTGTTTTTGACCGCCAATGAAAGCCAGCCATGAGTCTCAAGGACCAGATCACCGAAGACATGAAGACCGCGATGCGCGCCAAGGACTCAGAGCGCCTGGGCACCATCCGCCTGCTGCTTGCAGCCATGAAGCAGAAGGAAGTCGACGAGCGCGTGGAGCTCGACGATGCCGCTGTGGTCGCGATCGTCGACAAGCTGGTGAAGCAGCGCAAGGACTCGGTCGCCGCGTTCACGCAGGGCGGCCGCACCGATCTCGCCGACAAGGAAGCCGCCGAGATCAAGGTGCTGGAGGTCTACCTGCCACTGCGCATGAGTGCCGACGAAGTGGTCGTTGAAGTGAAAGCCATCGTTGCCGAACTCGGCGCCAAGGGGCCGGGCGACATGGGCAAGGTCATGGGCGTGGTCAAGACGCGCCTTGCAGGCAAGGCTGACATGGGCCAGGTCAGCGCTGCCGTGAAGGCCGCGCTCTCGGGCGCCTGAGCGTGACAGTGCGTCCCGTCCTCAAGGCCTGCGCCTGCCTGGTGGACGATCGGGGCCGGCTCCTGGTCTTCCACCATCCCGAGGACCGGGGCATGCAGTTGCCCAAGGGCACCATCGAGCCCGGCGAAGCGCCCGAAGACGCCGTGCGCCGCGAATTGCTGGAAGAGTCCGGCATCCACTACTCCGGCGATTTACTCTCGCTCGGGACCATCGACCGCTTTTGCGAAGCCGGCATCGAAGGCAACAAGCGCCGGCATCCCCAGCTGTGGCACCTGTTCCTGATGCGCTCGCAAGGGGTGTTGCCTGAGACCTTCGACCACGTTGCCTCGGGGAGCCCGGAAGAAGACGGGCTCATCTTCAGCTTCAGTTGGTTGTCGCACGACGCGCCGCTCGATTCGTTCGCAGAGCCCTACGTCCGGGCGATCACCAAAGTCCGGCAGCGCCTCGCCCTTGCGTAGTGTGACCAAGGACCTGCGGACCAGTTGGGGCGGTGTGGATGCCCTCTTCGATCGGCTGGAAGGTGCCTGGGATCTGGGGCGAACCATCGAAAGCCAGGCAACGATGACGGGCATCGCCGAGTTCAGGCGTCACGACCCCAACACGCTGGGATACCGCGAAGAAGGCCGCGTCCAGCTTTCGGACGGCAAGGGGTTCGACGCGCACCGCGAATATCGCTTCGAGCGCGCCCCACAAGGCTTCCTGGTGTTCTTCGCCGAAGAGCCGCCCAGGCTCTTCCACCGTATCGAGCTCATACGCGATGGCGATGCGCTCGCCGGCTCGGCCACGCACCTGTGCGCGCCCGACGTCTACGACAGCGACTACCGCTTTCTGGCCGACGGGACCTTCGTCATCTGCCACACGGTACGCGGCCCGCGCAAGGACTACGTTTCAACCACCGTATTCAAACGGCGCGCAGTCCGCTAGCGCATTCGCGTCAATCACGCCCGAGCCGCCAACTCGGCATGCCGCGCATCACAGTCTGCACGACCATGGCGCAGATGCCGCACTTGACCAAGTCACCAGGAATGAAGATCAGCATGGCCAACGCCGCCTGCGACAGCGACATGTGCGCGACCCATGAAAGTCCCACGATACCGAAGGCATAGACCACAGCGATCCCACCGATCACCGAAGAAAAGAAGGTGACTGCAAGCACGCCGGAACCCGTGGTGCTGCGCAGGCGAGGCACCAGCAGTCGCATCAGCAGGCCGCAAATGAAAGCGCCAAACATCCAGCCGAACAGGAAGCCCGACGTCGCGCCGACGAACACTGAGAAGCCGCCACGCCCGCCCGGCAACAGAGGCAGGCCCAGCGCCACCGCGAGCAGGAACAGCGCGATCGCGAGAAACCCCCGGCGCGGCCCGAGCAGGCAGCCCGCCAGCATCACGCCGAGCGACTGCAGCGTGATGGGCACGCCGAAGGGCAGGTCAATTTTCGGAATCAGGCCAAGCACCGCCATCAGCGCCGCGAACAGCGCGACGTAGGCGAGGGAGCGAGAAGATGAGGTGGCAGGAGTTGTTGCGGTCATAAAGTTTGATGGAAGTGGATTTCGAGAGAGTTCGATGGCTCACCTGCCGAGTCGCGCCGCCAAGGCATCGGCCACGCGATCTGCGGTCTGGAGGGTGCGGATGGTCAGCGGCGCCAGCAGTCGCAGACCGCCGCCGCGGCCGGTGCGGGCGCGGTGGGCATCGTCGAGCCGCTGCCATTGAACGTAGAAGTTCTCGGCGAAGCGCAGCATCAGGCCCAAGCCGAGCGCGACACGCTCGGTCGGTACGCCGAAACGCTTCAAAGGGCGCATGACGGCCTCCATCACCGCCAGCAAGTCCTCGAAGCGCGTAGTCAGCGTGAGCATCAGCGCGAGCGTGGCCGCGTTCGCGAGCCGCAAGGCGCTCACTACACCTTGCACGGTTGTGCCAAGCGCCCAGTGAAAGATGACGATCAGCCCCCCGGCAATGGCCACGCCGCCCAGCATGCGCACCCGGCGCCACGCGGGGGTCCCGAGCGAGGCGAAGACCAGCAGCACCACCACGCAGGCGGCGAACAGATACACAGGCCGCTCGACCAACACCAGCATCGTGCCGCAGACCGACAGCACCGCGAGCTTGACCCACGCCGGGACCGCATGCATCCAGGTGCTCTGCGCCGAATAGAGGCTACGCATGGCTGCCCCGATCCGCCTTGGCGCGCTCGCGCACGTAGGCCGCGTACGCTTCGCAAACCTCGCGCCCCGGACCGTCGGCGCGCACACGGCCCTCATCCAGCCACAGCACACGCTCGAAACCATGCACGTGCTCGAGCAGATGGGTAGATACGATGATCTGCTGCGGAGACGCTTCGAGCTGCGCGGCGAGCCGCGCCTGACTCGGCAGATCGAGGCTTGAGAAGGGTTCGTCGAGGAGCAGCGTGGCCGGTTCACTGATCTGCAGAGCCAGCAGACACACCTGCTGCCGCTGGCCCTGGCTCAGTTCGCCGACGGCGCGCCCGGCCCAGGCCGACAACCCACGCCGGGCAAGGAAGTCGAGCACCCGCTGCCGCGCCGCCTGGCGCGTTTCTCCGAGCGCCGTGAGGCTGAAGGCCAGTTCCTCGGCCACGGTCGGAAAGATGATCTGGT
>DASXLF010000527.1:0-5450 GCA_036496405.1 Steroidobacteraceae bacterium
TCGGGTATTGGCACCGGCATGCCCGGTGGCGGCGGACTGCGGCTCAAATATTCCAATCCCATGCATCTCGACGACGTGGCGGTGGACTTTCCCGACATGACCGTCATCATTGCGCATCCGTCCTGGCCGTGGCAGGACGAGGCACTGTCCGTATGCCTGCACAAGCCCAACGTCTACATCGATCTTTCGGGCTGGTCGCCCAAGTACTTTCCGCCGCAACTGGTGCAATACGCCAATGGGCAACTCAAGCACAAGATGCTGTTCGGGTCCGACTATCCGCTGATCACTCCCGACCGCTGGCTGCGTGACTTCCAGGACGCCGGCTTCAAACCCGAGGTGCGCGAGCTGATCCTGAAGCAGAACGCCATCAAGGCCCTGAAGATCCGCTCCGAGACGTGATGGCGGACGCAAGCTTCCGCTGGGACGACCCGCTGCTGCTGGATGCGCAGCTGAGCGGCGAGGAACGCATGGTGCGCGATGCGGCACGCGACTACGCGCAGTCGGCGCTGGCGCCGCGGGTGTTGCAGGCGTTTCGTCAGGAGCACACCGATGTGGCCATCTTCCGCGAGATGGGCGCTCTGGGCATGCTGGGCTCGACGCTGGACGCCGAGTATGGCGGCGCCGGTCTCAACCAGGTCAGTTACGGTCTGCTGGCACGCGAGGTGGAACGCATCGATTCGGGCTTTCGCTCGATGATGAGTGTGCAGTCCTCGCTGGTGATATTGCCGATCTTCGTCTTTGGCAGCGAAGCGCAGCGGCGCAAGTGGCTGCCGCCGCTGGCACGCGGCGAACTCATTGGCTGCTTTGGGCTCACCGAACCCGGTCATGGCTCCGACCCCGGGGGGCTGCTCACGCGTGCGCGTCGGGTTGCCGGCGGCTACCGGCTGACGGGCTCGAAAACCTGGATCACCAACAGCCCGATCGCCGACGTGTTTGTAGTCTGGGCTAAGACCGACGACGGGGAAATCCGTGGATTCGTGCTGGAAAAAGGCTGGCAGGGTCTGTCGGCTCCGGCATTGCATGGCAAGGTGGGGCTGCGCACCTCGGTGACCGGACAGATCGTCATGGACGACGTCATGGTGGCTGAAGAGAATCTGTTACCGGGCGCCGCCGGGCTGAAAGGGCCCTTCACCTGCCTGAACTCCGCGCGCTACGGCATCGCCTGGGGCGCGTTGGGCGCGGCGGAAGACTGCTGGCATACCGCGCGCCAGTACGTGCTCGATCGTCACCAGTTCGGCAGGCCGCTGGCCGCCAATCAGCTGGTGCAAAAAAAACTGGCCGACATGCAGACGGAAATCACGCTCGGGCTGCAGGCGTGTCTGCGCTTCGGGCGGATGAAGGACGACGGCAGCGCTTCGCCCGAGATCACCTCCTTGCTCAAGCGCAACTCCTGCGGCAAGGCGCTGGAGATCGCGCGCGTGGCGCGCGACATGCTGGGTGGCAATGGCATATCAGATGAATTCGGGGTAATCCGCCACCTGGTCAATCTCGAGGTGGTGAACACCTACGAGGGCACGCACGATATCCACGCCCTGATCCTGGGGCGGGCGCAGACCGGTATTCAGGCCTTCTGTTGACGCAGCCAGGACGTTCGTAAACACTCCAGTTCAATCGCAGGCGAGAGCCAAGCCATGACCGTTGCGCAATCTGCCGGATCGAAGTTGCGGGCAGCGCTCGCGAGCGAACGCCCATTGCAGATGGTCGGCACCATCAACGCCTACACCGCGCGGCTGGCACAGGCCTGCGGTTACCGCGCCATCTATCTGTCGGGCGGTGGCGTGGCAGCCAACTCGCTCGGGCTGCCGGACCTGGGCCTCAGCACCATGGATGATGTGCTGACCGACATCCGTCGGATTACCGATGTGTGCGAACTGCCGCTGTTGGTCGATGCCGATACCGGCTGGGGCGGAGCCTTCAACATTGCGCGCACGGTCAGATCATTCATCAAATTCGGCGCTGCCGGCCTGCACATCGAGGACCAGGTGCAGTCCAAGCGCTGCGGCCACCGGCCGGGCAAGGAGATCGTACCCCAGCAGGAGATGGTCGACCGCATCAAGGCGGCGGTGGATGCGCGCACCGATTCGAGCTTCGTGATCATGGCACGCACCGATGCGCTGGCGGTCGACGGCCTGGAGCGCGCGATCGAGCGGGCCAGCGCCTGCGTTGCCGCCGGCGCGGATATGATCTTCCCGGAAGCGATCACCGAACTGGCGATGTATCGGCGGTTCAAGGATGCCGTCAAAGTGCCCATACTGGCCAACATCACCGAATTCGGGCAGACGCCGCTCTATACCCGTGAGGAACTGGACTCGGTCGGCGTCGACATCGTGTTGCACTGCTGCTCGGCCTATCGCGCCATGAATGCCGCGGCACTGGCCACATACCGGGCGATACGCCGCGATGGCACGCAACGCAATGTGCTGGCATCGATGCAAACGCGCGATGAGCTGTATGGTTTTCTGGACTATCACGCTTATGAGGACAAATTGAATCAGCTGTTCGCGGCCGGCCGCGGAGGTTCGGACCGATGAGTGAAGCCGCCAGTCCTCCCAAACCCAAGAAATCCGTGACGCTGTCCGGCGTGGTCGCCGGCAATACCGCGCTGTGCTCAGTGGGGCGCAGCGGCAATGATCTGCACTACCGCGGCTATGACATCCTGGAGATCGCCAACACTTGCGAGTTCGAGGAAATCGCATATCTGTTGATCCATGAAAAGCTGCCCAATGTCAGGGAGCTGGCGGCTTACCGGCGCAAGCTCATGGGCCTGCGCGCGCTCCCGCCCGCGCTCAGGACGATATTGGAGAATCTGCCCGTCGCGAGTCAGCCCATGGATGTATTGCGCACCGGAGTATCGGCGCTGGGTTGCATCGTGCCCGAGGGCGCCGGGCATCCGGTCGAGGGTGCACGCGATCTGGCGGATCGACTGCTGGCCTGTTTGGGTTCGATGCTGTGTTACTGGCATCACTTCAGCCGCGAGGGCCGCCGCATTGAAGTGGAAACCGACGATGACTCGATCGGCGGTCATTTCCTGCATCTGCTGCACGGCCGTGCGCCATCGGCGCAGTGGGTCAGGGCCATGCACACGTCGCTGATCCTTTACGCGGAGCACGAGTTTAATGCCTCGACCTTCACGGCGCGCGTGATCGCCGGCACCGGCTCGGATCTGTATTCGTGCATCACCGGCGCCATCGGCGCGTTGCGCGGCCCCAAGCATGGCGGCGCCAATGAGGTGGCATTTGAAATTCAAAGCCGCTACCGCGACGCCGACGAAGCCGAAGCGGACATCCGGCGGCGGGTCGCCAATAAAGAAGTCATCATCGGCTTCGGCCACCCGGTGTACACCATTTCCGACCCGCGCAACGTCATCATCAGGGAGGTGGCGCGTGGTCTGGCGCACGAGCCGGAGGAGGCCAGGTTATTTGCCGTTGCCGAGCGGCTGGAATCGGTGATGAAACAGACCAAGAACATGTTCCCCAATCTGGACTGGTTTTCTGCCGTGTCCTATCACCTGATGGGTATACCGACCGCGATGTTTACGCCGCTATTTGTGATCGCGCGCACCAGCGGCTGGGCCGCGCACATTGTCGAACAGCGGCTGGACGGCAAGATCATCCGCCCAAGCGCCAACTACATCGGTCCCGACGTGCAGAAATTCGTGCCGCTGGCGCAGCGCCCCTGAACGCGAAACTCATTCATGTCAGGTAACGTCAATTCCGCTGAGCGTCCGCAACCCGATGCCGTCCTTAGCGCCATTGCGGATTACGCGCTCGGCTATTCGGTGCGGAGCGACGCGGCCTATGAGACTGCCTATTACTGCCTGCTGGACACGCTGGCCTGCGGTTTCCAGGCACTCAAATATCCAGCCTGTACCAAGCTGCTCGGCCCGGTAGTGCCGGGAGCGACGCTCACGGGCGGCGCGCGGGTTCCCGGCACTGGCTATGAGCTCGATCCGATCAATGCCGCATTCAACATCGGCACCATGATCCGTTGGCTGGATTTCAACGATACCTGGCTGGCTGCCGAGTGGGGCCACCCGTCTGACAATCTCGGCGCCATCCTGGCACTGGCCGATTATCTGGCACGCAATGGCAAAGCACTCACGGTGCACGACGTGCTGACGGCCATGATCAAGGCGCACGAGATTCAGGGCGTACTGGCGCTGGCCAACAGCTTCAATCGTGTGGGCCTCGATCACGTGTTGCTGGTCCGCGTAGCCTCGACCGCCATGGCGACGGTGATGCTGGGCGGCAACCGCGAGCAGGTCATCAATGCGGTCTCCAACGCCTGGATCGATGGCGGCGCGTTGCGCACCTACCGTCATGCCCCCAATACCGGTTCGCGCAAGAGCTGGGCGGCGGGCGATGCCACCAGCCGCGCGGTGCGTCTTGCCCTGTTCGCGCTCAAGGGAGAGATGGGCTATCCGTCGGCGTTGACGGCCAGAACCTGGGGCTTCCAGGACGCATTGTTTCGCGGCCAGTCGATCCAATTGCCGCAGCCCTTCGGCAGCTACGTGATGGAAAATATATTGTTCAAAATTTCATTCCCGGCCGAATTCCACGCGCAGACCGCGGTCGAGGCCGCCATGACTCTGCATCCGCAGATCAAGGACAGGCTCGATCGAATCGAGCGGATCGTGATCGAAACCCAGGAGCCGGCGGTTAGAATCATCGATAAGACCGGTCCACTGGCCAATCCGGCCGATCGCGATCATTGCCTGCAGTACATGGTGGCTATCCCGCTGCTGTTCGGCCGGCTCAGCGCCCACGACTACGAAGATGAAGTGGCGCGCGACCCGAGAGTGGACGCGTTGCGGGCGAAGATGCAGGTCAGGGAAAACACGGACTTCACGCGCGATTACTATGCGGCCGACAAGCGTTATATCGGCAACGCCGTGCAGGTGGTGTTCGTGGACGGCAGCCTCACTGCGCGCGTGGCCGTGGACTATCCGATCGGCCATCGCAAGCGACGCGCGGAAGGGATGCCGGTGCTGATGAGGAAATTCGAAGCCAGCGTACGCGAGCAGTTCGATGCGCGGCAGGCGCAGAGCATCATCGCGCTGTGCGCGGATCGATGCGCGCTCGCGGCCATGAAGGTGAATGAATTCGTCGCGGCGTTGCTGCCGGCGCGCTCGCAGTAAGCCAGCGTGGCGAATCACAAAGCTGCTAGGCTGCGCGGCTGTGATTTTTCAAAGGCCCCAAGACAGTTAATGTATTACCGCAGCTATTACCCGTATATCATTGATTATGTGGTGCCCAGGAGAGGACTCGAACCTCCACGGGTCGCCCCGCTAGTACCTGAAACTAGTGCGTCTACCAATTCCGCCACCTGGGCACCGGGTGGGCGGCGCAATGTACGGAAGGGGTCGGGGACTGTCAATTGAGACGTAGCGGAAAACAGCGGCCGCCCAAGCGCGATGCCCGATCCAATCCACCTGCGCGTACTCCGACTGC
>DASXLF010000528.1:0-1520 GCA_036496405.1 Steroidobacteraceae bacterium
CGAGATGCAAAAGGCCAGGATGGCGTTTTGCATCAATTATGGCTGCGCCACCGGCACGAGCGACGCGGCCGCCTCGGCGAGGGCTGCAGCGGTATCTGCGAGCGATGGCTTAGGTGCATATCCGAGACGCGCCAGGAGCGGTGCACCTAGCTCCGCTTCCAGCGTGGCGTGGTTGGCCTCCGGTCGCAGGAAATCCGGGTCGATGCCGTTGGCCACCCAACCGCCGAGTTCCAGCCCGTCGGCGCGGATGGCCCGGGCCGTGAGCAGCGCGTGGTTGAGACAGCCCAGACGCATGCCCACCACCAGCAGCACTGGCAATCCGAATTCGCGGGCCAGGTCCG
The DNA here is from genome assembly GCA_036496405.1 of Steroidobacteraceae bacterium. GTDB lineage: Bacteria > Pseudomonadota > Gammaproteobacteria > Steroidobacterales > Steroidobacteraceae > FEN-1191. Next base: position 342 of record DASXLF010000528.1, read on the forward strand.
GCACCTCCAACCCCGACGAGAGCGGCACCTGCCAGCCGCCCACGCCCTCCACCACCACTGCATCGGCACCGAGACACAATTCCGAATAGGCCGCACGGATGGGATCGAGGCCGATCTCGACCTGTGCCTCCCGTGCCGCGAGATGCGGTGCCACCGGTGTCGCAAAACAATAAGGATTCACCACCGCGTAAGGCTTCTCCAGGGAGGCGGCGGCCATGAGCGCCAGGGCATCTTCGTTGCGCAGGCCTTCGGGCGTCTGCGTCGCGCCGCTGGCGATGGGTTTCATGCCCGCGGTCTTGAGACCGGTCTCGGTGAGAGCCTTGAGCAGGCCCGCGCTGACCCGGGTCTTGCCGATGCCGGTATCGGTGCCGGTGACGAAGTAGCCGCGCACTAGCGGCCTCTCCCCTTCAGCGCAGCGGTAGGCATGAACTTCGGCGCCCAAGCGGTGCCGTATACCACTTCATAAGTGGCAGGCAGACGGCCGTCACGGCGGAAGCGCTCATAGGCGGTGGTGAAGGCCGCGAGCTTGCCGGATCCCATGAGTCCGCGGCGGCGCCCGGCGGTGACGTTGTGGGCGCCGATGCGTTTGAGATCGCGCATCAGGGAGGGCGCGTCGCCATAGGTCAGGGTCAGCAGTTCCACATCCATCACCGGCTCCACGAAACCGGCGCGGATCAGTGCGTCGCCCACGTCATGCATGTCCAGGAAACGGTTCACGTGGTTGAAGCCGTCCACCTCGCTCCAGGCGGCCCGCAATTCTTTCAGCGTGTCCGGCCCCAGGGTGCTGAACAGCAAGAGGCCGTGGGGCTTGAGCAGTCGCCGCCATTCCAGGAGCGTCGTGTCCAGGTCCTCGCACCACTGCAGCAAGAGGCTCGCATACAGGAGATCGCAGCTCGCGTCGGCGAGCGGCAGCTGCGATGCCTCGGCGCAGATGAAGTCCGCCCGCTTTCCCAGCCAAGGCTGTTTCTTCGCTGCCATCTTCAGCATGCCGGGCGCGAGGTCCAGGCCGATGACATCGGCCTTAGGGTAGAGCTTCTGCAGCGCGCGGGTCGGCCGCCCGGTGCCGCAGCCCACATCCAGGATGCGCGCCGGCACGTTGGCCATGAGCTCCAGGCGTTCCAGCAGGCGCTCACCCACTTCCTTCTGCAAGAAAGCGGCGGCGTCGTAGTCGCGGGCGGC
>DASXLF010000529.1:0-1819 GCA_036496405.1 Steroidobacteraceae bacterium
GGAACTGACGTACCGCCGGCGATCTGCATCATGCATCCGATGTTGCCCGCAGCAATCATGTCCGGCGCGACGCTTGCGATGTTGGCGAGCTTGCGATCGCGCAGCCTCGTCGCAATGTCAGGCTGGAGAAGGTTGTAGGTCCCAGCCGAACCGCAACACAAATGACTCTCCGGTACATCTTTCACCACGAATCCGTTCTTGGAAAGCAAATCTTTCGGGGCCTGCGTGATTTTCTGCCCATGCTGCAGCGAGCAGGCCGAGTGATAGGCGACGACGATGTCGTCCTCGCCGCGCGATTGCTGCTTCAATTCGAGGGGCGCGAGATACTCGGTGATGTCCTTTGCCAGCGCCGAGACCTTGGCGGCAGGCCCTGCAAAATCGCGGTCTTCGCGCAACAGATGGCCGTAGTCCTTGATGACCGTACCGCAGCCCGAGGTCGTCACCAGGATGGCGTCGAGCCCGCTGGACTGGGCTTCCGCCATCCAGGCCGTGACATTGGCGCGGGCGCGCGCCAGTGCGTCGCCGTCGCGGCCCATGTGGTGGGTCAACGCGCCGCAGCACTGTTCGTCCTTGACCAGCACCACCTCGATGCCATGGCGGGTCAGCACATTGATGGCGGCCTGGTTGATCCGAGGCGCCAGCACCTGCTGTGCGCAGCCCTGCAGCAGCGCAATGCGCCCGCGGCGCGCGCCGAGGGCGGCAAAGACGCTGCCTGCCACCGGTCCCGGGGCAGGCAATGCGCCCGGCGCGAGCGCCAGCATCGCCTTGATGCGCCGCAACAGCGATGGCGTGGCCTCGGATGCTGTCGGGGACGGCAGCAGCGCGGCGAAGGGACGCGCAAGCCGCGCCAGCCACATGCTGACACGGAACAGCTTTGGATCGGGCAGCACGTGGGAGAGCACCCAGCGCAACAGCCGCTCGGTCAACGGCCGGCTGTAATCGCGCTCGATCCGGACCCGGGCCTGATCGACCAGATGCATGTAGTTCACGCCTGACGGACAGGTCGTCATGCAGGCGAGACACGACAGGCAGCGGTCGATGTGCTTGACCACGGCTGGCGTCGGCGGGCGATCTTTCTCGAGCATCTCCTTGATCAGATAGATGCGCCCGCGCGGGCTATCGAGTTCGTCGCCGAGCAGCACATAGGTCGGGCAGGTCGCGGTGCAGAAGCCGCAATGTACGCAGGCGCGCAGGATCTTGTCGGCTTCGGCGATGTCGGGGTCGGCCAGTTGGGCCAGCGAGAATTCTGTCTTCATGCGGCGCGTTCCCGCACCATCCGGCCGCGGTTGAGAATGCGCTTCGGATCGAAACTGTTGCGCAGCCGTTCCGTAAGCGCGCCGAGACCGCCGTCCTCCGGCTGGAACACGTCGACCTCGCGCCGCACCGCCTCGGGCGCACGCAGCAGCATGGCATGACCGAAAGCGGCCGCTACGCGCCGACGCACCAGTGCGGCCAAGCCATCGCCCCTTGGCGGCAGCGCCGCCCAGATCAGGCCTCCGCCCCAATCATAGATCACGTCGCCGCCGGTCTCCCGTGCCAGCGTCTGACCCAGCGCGCCGCCCATGGCTGGCGGGCACACGATCCGCCACACCGGCCAGGCCCCCAGCGGGCCGTTGGCGGCGAACGGCAGCACGTCGCGGATCGCGGCCCAGGCCGCGGCGGAAGCCGCATCCTCAATAACCTGCGCGGTCCCGAACGGTTTGAGCGCTGCGGCCAGCGAGGCGGCGCGATGGCTCGCCGAAGCGAGAATCCCCTCCAGCCGGATCAGGGTGACGGCCCCGCGGTGCGAACCGATCGCATCGAGTCCGGCGACCTCGGC
>DASXLF010000530.1:0-2214 GCA_036496405.1 Steroidobacteraceae bacterium
AGGGCCGCGTGGTGGAAAGCGGCGATGCAGACGCAGTGCTGAACGCGCCGGGCGATCCCTACACCCAGCGGCTGCTGGCCGCCACGCCGGTTCCCGATCCATCGCGCCAGCTCGAACCGAAATGACCCGACGATGACCCGTCATTTCACCGAACCCACCACCGACCACTGGCAGCGCATCGTCGCGGCCGACGCGGTCGAGCGGCCGGAAGCGCCCTGGCAGTTCGGCTACCCGGCGCGCCTGCCGGACGGGCGCGTGCTCATGCTGCCGATCAGGCAGCTCGCGATCGAACCATCGCATGCCGTGGCTTCGCTGCTGGTCAATCACGCGTCGCTCGACGTGGTCGATACGCTGGGCGCCATGCTCGCGCAGCGCCTGTCTGCGGAGGCACCTGATCTGGTGATCGGCTTGCCCACACTGGGGCTCGCGCTGGCGCCCGTGGTCGCACGTGCACTGGGCCACACACGCTACGTGCCGATGGGCTACTCGCGAAAGTTCTGGTACGACGAGGCGCTGTCCACCCCGGTGCATTCGATCACCTCGCCGACACCGGGCAAGCGCATCTACCTCGACCCCAACCTCCGACCGCTGCTGGACGGCAAGCGCCTCGTGCTGGTCGACGACGCGATCAGCACCGGCACTACGCTTCTCGCGGCGTGGGACTTGATCGAGTCGCTCGGCGGCAACGTGGTGGCCTGCGGGGTCGCCATGCTGCAGGGCCGCCGCTGGCTCGACGCGCTCGGCGCAGAACGCGCCTCGCGGGTCGTCGGCGTGTTCGAGAGTCCCTTGCTGAAGGCCGTGCCGGACGGCTGGGTGCTGCGCGACTGATCAGCCCGCGGCGCGCGCCAGTGCGTCCAGCACCACGCGCCGCAGCAGAGGCTCGTCGGCCACGCTGGCTACCTGCGCGTTGGCCTTGGCGCGCTTCGGAACACGCCACTCGACCACCGTCATGCCGCGCGTGTGCTCGCCCTTGCATTCGGCCACCACGTGCGCGGGCCTGAAGCTCATTCCTTCCGGCGCCACCAACGCGGCCGCGGCGGTCGGGTCGTAGAGCGACATCGGCAGCGCGCCGACAGGGCTCGCAATGCGCACGTAGCCGAGCAGCAGGTCGGCCAGCACGTCCGCCTTGTCGGAACCGAGCGCACGCAGCGCTTCCGCATCGCTTGCGTGTACGCGCACCTGCCGGCAGGCATCGAGACCGACCATGTGCAGCGTCACGCCTGCGTCGAGCACGACGTTGATCGCTTCCGGGTCGACCGCCGCATTGAATTCCGCCGCCGCCGTGTGGTTGCCCGGCCCTGCACTGCCGCCCATCCACATGAGCCGCCCGATGCGCGCTGCGAGGTCGGGACGAGTCTGCAGCACGATCGCGATGTTGGTAAGCGGCCCCAGCGCGAGCAGGGTGGCCGGCTCAGCGGACGAGGCGAGATGGTCGATGAGCGCAGCCACCGCATCGGTCGATGCCAGTTCCGCGCGCGCCTTGGGCAGGCTGCGACCGGCGGAGGCCATGGCATCCGCCCCGAGGACGTACTGTGCCGTGACCAGTTCGCTGGCGATCGGCTTGGCGCTGCCAGCGTGGATCGGGAAGCCCCACTGGAAGAAAGCGCCCGAGCGCAACGCGTTGTCGATCACCACGTCGAGCGGCGCGTTGCCGGCGACGAGCGACATGCCGGCGACGCGCCAAGGCGGCGTATGCGTGACTGTCAGCACGGCCGCGAGGTCGTCGAAGCCCATGTCAGTGTCGATCCAGATGCTGTTCATGGGGTCGATCATAGGTTTAGGCTGACGCGTATTGTCCCTGCATCGAATGATGCGCACCGCAGGTTGAACACATGCCGATAGCGGCGCCCACTATTGCACTATTGGACTGCCGGACTGATTTCATACCCGTCCGCCTGCGCCAGCAATCGCGTTCGATGAATTGACTTCCGGGCCGCCTGCCTGCATCGGCCGTGATGCTGGCTACCCGTGCCGCCCAGTCGCTCATTTATTCGGCAAGGTCATACCGAAGGCCGAAATGCTTGCTCTGGTCCCTGAAGAAAGCCTTGGCTTAGCCATACCGACGCGCCCCAGAAGGCGCCCTCCATCATGGCCAAGGGCAACAACAGCCGGACAAAAGCGGACTGGATCTCGGCATGCGCATCCGCATACCTGCGCGCGTAGCGCTCACCCACCCAGAGCCTTGCAGCGGTAATCGGGAGCGCGGAAAAAAGC
>DASXLF010000531.1:0-3102 GCA_036496405.1 Steroidobacteraceae bacterium
GCATTGAAACCGTCGCTCGTGGCGGCGTGGGGAAAGCAATGCCGCGTGGACTGAACGGTGGTTGCATACGAGCGCGTGACATGGAGACGGTCCATGACGATATAGCGCGTGCGCAGGCCGCTGATGGTTTCGGAGAGCGTGCGCGGAATCCGGCTGCGGTCGACGTAGACGACAAGCGCCGGCTCGCGCGGATTATCGAGGCTCTGTCCCACACCGATACCGAAGAAGGCCGGCTGTTGCGTCATGAGATTTCGTGCGACCTGGCGTTTGACGGCCAGCGCCTGAGTCATCGCGGCGCCGTTTAATGCCGGGCCGCCGGCGACGGCGTTCGCCAGCGGCGCGGTTCCAAAAGCCACAGCGTGCGCGTTGGTAGGAATCACCAGGGTGCGCACCCCGTCCACGGCAGCCGGCACGCTGGCGCTTCCATTCTCGTCCACATAGAGGATCACCGCCGCTTCCCCGGGATGATCGCTGCTTTTGCCCATGCTGACGCCGAGGATGCCGCTGGAGGGATTCACCAGCAGCTGCGCGGCCGCAAGTGCCTGCTGGCTGCGAGCGATCTGGTCATCGCTCAGCGGCTCCGATTGTGCCGCCGAGACCGTGCTGTCTCCGTAGCTGAGGCAACTCACGCCGTGATCGGCCGTGCCGACGAAAGAGAAGCTGGCTCCTCCGCCTGCCTGCGCGGCCAGCTCACTCAGCACATCGGGAGCGGGATTGGCGACACCCTGGCCCACGCCTGCGGCGTCAGTCCCACCGGCAAAGAAAAGGCCCACCGGTTCGGCATTACTTGCGTCGACCACCAGTGCGCCGGAATCGCCCGCATCGCTGAAACGATCGCCGCTCATCGCCACCTGGTTGGTAAAGAGCTTGGTGAGGTAGGGCCGGGTTTCGGCGCAGTCGCGATAGTAATCGACCGAAACATCCAGGCTCACCGCGGAAATGCTGCCGCATGTGAGGCCCGTTGTCCGGCCGCTCTTCGCCACCTTCATCTGCAAGCCGGCCGATTCCCCTTTGCCGCCGGTGGATGAGATGCCCGGTGGCGCCGGGGCAAGCGTTCCGTCTGCCTGGCGCCCGCCGAGCTCGAGGATGGCGCCGGTCGCATCGACGGTTCGCGAAGCCACCTGCGCAAGCGCCGCATCGGCATTGGTCTGCGGAGATTTGAGCGGCAGCCACGTTGCCAGAGCGCCCACCGGCACGGTTCCGGGACCTTCGCCACTGGGCGTGCAGTTATTGTCGATGAGGCCGGGCTGGACGATGGCGTCGCCCACCGCGGCGTGATCGCTGCGCGCCAGCACATGATTGTTGCTGAGCAGGTATTGCTTGCCGCTGTTGTCCTGGACGAGAGCGCCCAAGGTGCCGCTGCAGCAATCGGCGATGGTGTTGCCGCGGGCATCGAAGTCGCTGTTATTGCCGCCGGAACTGCCCAGCGGCATGAGAGCAGGCAACTGGCCCTGGTGTCCGACGGGATTGCTGGTTACGCCCGCGGTGTTGAGCAGAATTTCAGCTTCAGTGTGGGCCGGCGACCCGGCCGCGGTGGCTACAAGATACGTGACATCGGTTGCCGCGATCGTCGCCGGCGCAGTGTAGGTCACGGTGCACGATGTGAACGCTTTGTTCGACCGCTGGCACGTGGTCACTCCCAGGGACCCTTGGCCACTGCCGCGACCGGCCGATGTATTCGCCAGAGCGAAATGAATTCCCGCGCTTCCCCCGGCGAGGGCCAGCTTTGCGGTCACGGTCACGGTGCCGTTCGCGCCCAGGGCGACGTTTTCCGGCGTCAACGGCTGCAGGAATCCCGGAGTCACGGTGATTTGCGCACTGGCAGCCACCCGCGGGTTGGCAGCCAGCCGCCCCGTAACCACCACGGCCACGCGGTCTGCGGTCAGATAGCTGGGAGGCGTGTATTCGCCGCTCGCGCTGATGGACCCCGGCCCGGCGATTGCGTCGCCGCCCGAGATCGACCAGGTCACCCGGGCCGCACTGCCGTTGGCGAGCCTCGCGGTGAAGCGGTGGACGGGCAGTCCCCGAGCGTTGCTGCCATTGCATTCGGTGCAGTTGGTGTCGATGGTGGCTGCGCCGGGAGAGATCGCAAAGGCGGCGTTGGCGGAATTTGCGGTTACGGTGGCCGTGCCGCATCCGGCGAGCAGCGCCAGAACAGGAGCCGCGAGCAGTGACCCACAAAGGAGCGCAATCCGACGCAGGCCCATACGCATGGGCAACAGGCGCGCCGAAATTCGGATGCTGCGCTGCAAAAAGCTCTCGCGACGTCGTCGGACAATCACGCGCCAACCAGGGCCAAGCCTGCCGGTCCGGCGGTTTGAATCTATAGTGATTTTACCGGAGCCTATGTTACACCCGTTTCCGCGGTCGCACTTTGGTAAGGCGCGCAATGCGGTCTGGAGATTGACCGGAGGCCCGAGAATCGGGACATCGAGGGCAGAGAGCCGATTCATAATGTCGCCCAGGCCTCAAAATCGAGACCTGGGGCATTCAGTTTGTTTGCCACGCGGCTGGCGCCCTTTCGCCTGCTTCCACCGTTGTGGCGATTTCGGCGACACGGCGGTAGGACTCCAGGCGGTCTTCGTGGGTGTAGGTATCGGTGACAACGATGAGCTCGGACGCGCCCGTGTCGCGGACCAGTTTTTCCAGGCCGCGCTTTACTGTCGCGTTGGAGCCCACGATCGCCGCGCCCAGCTTGCTTTCGACTACGGCGCGTTCCCACTCGGTCCAGATGCCGTCCATCGAATCCACCGGCGATAGAAGCTCCACGGGCTGATTCCGGATGAGCCGCAGGAATCGCTGTTGCGGGGTGGTAAACAAGCGCCGCGCCGCGGTGTCCGACTCCGCCGCGATCACTGCGACGCCGACCATCATGTGCGGCCGGGCGAGCACGCCGGGCCGGAACTGTTCGTGGTATAGCTCTGCTGCTGCATAGAGGTACTGCGGCGCAAAGTGGGCGGCAAAAGCGAACGGCATCCCGAGTTGCGCCGCGAGCTGAGCGCTGAACAGGCTGGAGCCGAGCAACGTGATGGGCACGTGGCTGCCCTGGCCGGGAATGGCTTTCACGGCCTGGTCCGGCCGTGGATCGCCGAGATAGGTCCT
>DASXLF010000532.1:0-8480 GCA_036496405.1 Steroidobacteraceae bacterium
GCCGGCCGAAAACAGCCCGATATCCGCACGAGAGAAATCGAAACTGGCCAGATCCTCCACCGGCAGTGAACGCCCACGGTACTCAACCGACTTGCCGAGCGAACGGGCGCTGGCCAGGGGCAACAGCTGGGAGATGGGGAATTTGCGCTGCTGCAGCACGTTGACCATGGTTTCGCCCACGAGCCCGCTCGCACCCACCACCGCCACACGAAATGACCTGCTCATCGTCCGCTTGAACTCCTATGGCCTCAACGCCGCGTGATGTCGGGCGTGGGGCAGACTACATCGGCGTTCTGCGCTCGCTGGCGCAGATAATGATCCATGAGCACGATGGCCAGCATGGCCTCGGCGATCGGTGTCGCCCGCAACCCTACACAGGGATCGTGCCGACCGGTGGTGATCACTTCCACCGGGTTGCCGGCGATGTCGATGGTCCGGCCGGGGACCTGAATGCTGGAGGTCGGCTTGAGACTCAAGTGCACGACCACCGGCGCTCCCGAGGATATCCCGCCAAGCACGCCGCCCGCATGGTTTGAGGTAAAGCCGGTGGGCGTGAGCTCATCGCGATGGGTGCTGCCGTGCTGTGCGGCAACCGCCACCCCGTCACCGATCTCCACCGCCTTGACGGCGTTGATGCCCATCATCGCGTGCGCGATATCGGCGTCCAGCTTGTCGAATACCGGCTCGCCCAGCCCCGGGGGCACGCCCTCGGCGATCACCGTGACGCGCGCGCCGATGGAGTCACCCTGGCCGCGCGTATTCCACATGAGCTGCTCGAGCTCCGGCAGACGCTGCGGATCGGGACAGAAAAAAGGATTGTGATAAGCCGCCGCCGGCTCGCGCGGCTCGAGCAGCAACTCACCGATCTGGCTCAGGTAGCCGAAGATGCGCACGCCCAGCCGCTCGGACAGGTATTTGCGAGCGATGGCACCGGCCGCCACGCGCATGACGGTCTCGCGGGCCGAAGAGCGGCCGCCGCCACGATGGTCGCGCATCCCGTATTTGTGCTGATAGGTGTAATCCGCGTGCCCGGGTCGGAAACGGTCCTTGAGCCGATCGTAGTCACGCGAGCGGGCATCACTGTTCTCCACCAGCAGGCCGATGGGCGCACCGGTGCTGCGGCCCTCAAACACCCCGGAGAGGATGCGTACCGCATCGCTCTCGCGACGCTGGCTGACGAATTGCGACGTGCCGGTGCGGCGCCGGTCGACATCGCGCTGCAGATCCTCCTCGCTCAGCGCCAGGCCCGGCGGGCAGCCGTCGACGATGCAGCCGAGCGCCGCCCCGTGGCTTTCGCCAAAGGTCGTGACTGCGAACGATCTGCCCAGGGTATTGCCCGACATCGACTGCCTCAGAGCTGCTCGCGCCGCAGCACAAATACACCGCCGCCGCCGCGCTCAAATGTCAACCACACAAACGGCAAGCGCGGAAACGCCCGGCGCAATGCCGCTTCCGAATTGCCGACTTCGACGATCAGGATGCCGCCGGGATTCAGATGCGCCGCAGCCTCGCGCAAAATGATTCTCACCGAGTCCAGTCCATCCGTCCCAGCCGCCAACGCCAGCTGCGGCTCGTGCCGGTATTCTCCCGGCAGCCGCCGCAGTTCGCGCCGTCCCACGTACGGCGGATTGCTCACGATAATATCGTAGCTGGCCCGCTTCAGAGCGGCGAAATGGTCCGAGCGCCGCGCCCGCACGCGCTTCTGCAGGCGATGACGGCGGATATTGCGCCGTGCGACCGCGAGCGCGGCGGGCGATATGTCGAGCGCATCGACACGAGCCGCGGGGAATGCCCGTGCGCAGGCAATGGCGATGCAGCCCGAACCGGTGCCCAGATCCAGCACGCGGCGCACGCGGGCGTGCTCGATCCACGGTGCGAATCCGCGTTCAATCAGTTCGGCGATGGGCGAACGCGGGATCAGCACGCGCTCATCCACGTACATGGCCAAACCCGCGAACCAGCAGATTCGCGTCAGATAGACGGCCGGGATACGTTCGGTGATGCGCCGCGCGAGCAAGGCCTCGATCTTCGCCAGGGCACGCCCCGGCACCGGCCGCGCCAGCGCCGCGGCACCGGGGATATGCGGCAGGCGCAGCACATGCCAGATCAACGCCGCCGCCTCATCGCGCGCGTTGTCGGTGCCATGGCCGAAATGCAGTCGCGCACGCGCGAGCCGACGGGTACTGCGCCTGAGGACGGCGGCGAGGCTCAGCCGGGTGGACGGTGCGCTGTGAGATAATCGGGCCATGAATCGCCGCTCTATACTATTGCTGCTATCGCTGGGCGCCGTCGCCATCATCGCCGGCGCGATGCTGGCGCGCCTGCTCAGTGGCCCCGTCCCGCTCGCCAGCGGCACCTGGTTGCCGCGCGCCCGGCCGCTGGCCGAGTTTCACCTGCATGACCTGTCCGGCCGCGATTTCAGCCGCGACAATCTGCGCGGTCACCCGACCTTGCTGTTCTTCGGGTTCACCAACTGTCCGGATGTGTGCCCGACGACACTCGCCATGCTGGCGCAGCTGCAGCGTCAGCCGCCATTGCCGGGCGCCGAGGTGGTGTTCGTGAGCATCGACCCCCAGCGCGACAGCGCTGCCCTGCTGCAAGTGTACCTCGGCGCCTTCAGCAAGGACTTCATCGGCCTGCGGGGCGATCAGGCCGCGCTGGCACCCCTGCTCAAGAGCCTGAGCGCGATCGCGGTGCGCGAGAACCTGCCCGGTGGCGGCTACTCCATGGATCATTCCGCGACCTTGTATCTGCTGGACCGCGACGCGCGGCTGGTGGCGGTATTCTCACCGCCCTTCTCGGCCTCGGCCCTGGCCACCGACCTGCATCAGGTCGGCGCGACGCAGCGGCTCTGACCGGGTGTTCGTTCGGCTGCAGTACCTGCTGCCGCACCATCTGCTGTGCCGGCTGGTGTATTGGCTCACGCGCAGCCAATGGCGTGGGCTCAAGAATCTGCTCATCGGCGCCTTCATGCGCGGTTACGCACCCGAAATGGCCGACGCGCTCCAGCCCTCGCCGCTCGCCTATCACAGCTTCAATGCGTTTTTTACCCGCGCGCTGCGCGCCGATGCCAGACCGATCGACCCCGACCCGCGACGCATCGTCTCGCCCTGCGACGGCACGCTCAGCATCGCCGAGCGCACGCGCGGCCATGAACTGCTGCAGGCGAAGTCGCATCGCTTCACGCTCGAGGCGCTGCTGGCAGCCGAGTCCGGCTGGGCGAATCGGCTCGCCGACGGTCTGTACGCGACCGTGTACTTGGCGCCCTACAACTACCATCGTGTGCACATGCCCTTGTCGGGTCGCTTGAGCGCGGCCTGGCACGTGCCAGGCCGGCTGTTCTCAGTCAATGCCGCGACCGTGAAACGCGTACCGCAACTGTTTGCACGCAACGAACGCGTGATCTGTGCCTTTGAAGGGGAATCGGGTGCGTTCGTAGTGGTGCTGGTGGGCGCGCTGTTCGTCGGCAGCATGAGCACTGTCTGGCACGGCGAGGTCACGCCGGCAGCTGGCGTCAGCGTTGCGCGTCGTCTGGAGGTAAGCACCGCCGCCGGTGTCTGGCAGCCGCGCGGCGCCGAACTCGGCCGCTTTAATATGGGATCCACCGTGCTGTTGCTGCTGCCACCGGACCTCGCACGCTGGGACCCGGCCTTGCGCCCTGGACAGTTACTGCAAATGGGTCAGGGCCTGGGCACGCTGCTGCCATGAGCGCCGGCGAGGCGTGGCAGCCGACGGCTGCGTTGCCGACGCTGCGCCTGCGGGCACAGCTGCTGGACCTGGCACGCGCCTTTTTTGCCGAGCGCCAGGTGCTGGAGGTCGATACACCGGCGTTGGTGCGCCATGCCGTCACCGACCTTCACATTCACAGCGCCAGCGTGCAGCTGCCTGGCCACGCTGCGCCGCTGTATCTGCATACCTCACCCGAATACGCCATGAAGCGCCTGCTCGCCGCAGGCAGCGGCGACATCTTCCAGATCGCGCACGTCTTCCGTGGCAACGAAAACGGCAGCTGGCACAACGCCGAGTTCACCCTGATCGAGTGGTATCGGAGCGCATACTCGATGTCACAGCTCATGGCCGAAGTCGCGCAGCTGGCCCGCATGCTGCTGGCGATGTCGCCGCAGGCACCGACGCAATACCTGCGCTATGAGCAGGCGTTCGAGCGTGAACTGGGCATCAATCCGTTGCAGGCGGACGATGCCGCGCTGCGCCGGCTGGCTATCGCGCACCGTCTGGATAGTCAGATCGCACGCAAATGCGATCGCGATGAGCTGCTCGACTGGCTCATGGGCAGCGCCGTCGGTCCGCGGCTGGGCGCCGAGGGCCTGTGCTTCGTACACCACTATCCGGCCAGCCAGGCTTCGCTGGCGCGCCTGGACCCGGCCGATGCGGCCCTCGCGCTGCGCTTTGAGCTCTACAGCCACGGGGTGGAATTGGCCAACGGTTTCGAGGAATTGTGCGAGCCGGCGCAGCAGCGGGCGCGCTTCGAGCTCGACCGACAGCGACGCACGCTCGCGGGCCTGGTCGCGCCGGCCATCGATGAGGCGCTGTTGTCGGCGTTGGCCGCCGGTTTGCCGGCGGTCTCCGGGGTGGCGATGGGATTCGATCGACTGCTGATGCTGCGACTGGGCGAGACCAGCATCGAGCGCGTACTGCCGTTCCCGCTCGCGCGGGCCTGATGGGCGCGCTACTGCTTGGCGCGCGAGATGTACGCTGATGTGCGCGTGTCGACCTTGACCAGCTCGCCTTCGTTGATGAACAGCGGTACCCGCACCACCGCGCCGGTCTCCAGCTTCGCCGACTTCTGACCGCCGGTGGCGGTATCGCCCCGTAACCCAGGATCGGTTTCGATCACCTTGAGTTCCAGATGCGGCGGCGGAGTGACCACGATCGGCACGTTATTCCACAGCGTGACGATGCATACGGTGCCGTCCTTGAGCCATTGCGCGTTGTCGCCGACCACCGCTTTGGTGGCCGCGTACTGCTCCGAGTTCTCCGGAATCATGAAATGGTAAAAATCGCCGTCGCTATAGAGGTACTGCATGTCGACGTCGACCACGTCGGCGGCCTCGACACTGTCGCCGGATTTGAAGGTGCGTTCGATGGTGCGGCCGGTCTTGAGATTGCGGATCCTGACGCGATTGAACGCCTGGCCCTTGCCGGGCTTGACCATTTCGTTCTCCACGATCGCGAACGGATCGCCGTCGATCAGTATTCGCAGACCCGACTTGAACTCATTGGTCGTGTAGCTGGCCATTTCTCTTCTGCCCGTAAGACCGCACAATGGCGGCCCTGAAAAGGGCGCGTATGATAACGGCATCAACCTTGACTCGCCAGCGGGCTGCTCTGCCCGCCGGCCAATCGTGGCAATCGCTGCTGGCGCAAGCCATTACCGATCCACTCGAGCTGCTGCAACTGCTCGATCTCGACCCGCAGCTGGCCTCGGTCGCGCGCACCGCCGCACGGCCGTTTCCGCTGCGCGTGCCGCGCGGTTTCGTCGGCCGCATGCGCCCGGGCGATGCCAACGATCCGCTGCTGCTGCAGGTGTTGCCCGGGGCGCGCGAGCTCATCGAGCAACCGGGCTTCGACGGCGATCCGCTCGATGAGCGTGCCGCCATGCGCGCGCCCGGGTTACTGCATAAGTACCACGGCCGGGCGCTGCTGATCAGCACCGGCGCCTGCGCCGTGCATTGCCGTTATTGCTTTCGTCGCGAGTTCCCTTACGCGGCCGCCGGCGGCGAAGGCGGACGCTGGCATGCCGCGCTCGCGGCCATCGCGGCCGATACCTCGATCGAGGAAATCATTCTCTCGGGCGGCGATCCCTTGTCGTTGACCGATCAGCGCCTCACCCAACTGACCGATGCGCTGCGTCCGCTAGCGCACATACGTCGCCTGCGCCTGCACACCCGCACACCGATCGTTCTTCCAGAACGGGTGGATGCGGGATTGAGCCGCTGGCTCAATGGGCTGGCATGGCCAACCGTCATCGTGCTCCACAGTAATCACGCCAATGAAATCGACGACAGCGTGCGCGCGGCCATGGAGCGATTGCGAGCAACCGGGGCTACTCTGCTCAATCAATCGGTGCTGCTGGCCGGCATTAATGACTCGCTCGCGGCCCTGGAAGGACTGTCGCATGCACTCTGGTCAGCGCGCGTGCTGCCCTACTACCTGCATCTGCTCGATCGAGTACGCGGTGCCGCGCATTTCGAGGTGCTCGAGGAGCGTGCGCGCGCGCTGATGGCGGCGCTGGCGACGCGCCTGCCGGGTTATCTGTTACCACGACTGGTGCGCGAGAGCGCCGGTGCGCCGGCCAAGACGGTGCTCGCGAGTGACCACTGGGATACGCTTCACAGTCCGGGTTAGATCGGGTGTTAGAATCCTCGTCTACCGGAGCACAGCGTTTTGAACGACACGACGGCGGTCCCACTGATTGTTCACAGTGCCACGCGCGATCCCGTCGAGGCGCTCAACAGCCTGTTACGCCGTACCGGCATGGCCACCCACTGCACCTGGATCTCGGCGGCGCAGGATCTTCCCGATGCGCTCGAACAGCTCAACCCTGAACTATTGATCTGCTGTCCCGCTGCAGACTCGGGGCTGTCGGAGCTCGCGGCGCTGCGCGATCAGGTTGCCGCCATGGTGCCGCTGATCGCGGTGCGCGACAAAGTGGATGAAGAGACCATCGGTAATGACATCGCGCAGGGCGCGCGCGACACCGTTTCCCTGCATCAGCCAAACCGCCTGCAGGCGGTGATCGCGCGTGAATTACGCGCTTTCCGCCTCGAGCGCGCGCTGACCAGCACACTGCGGGCATCGCAGGACTATCGCAGCCAGTTGGAAGTAGTGCTGCAGCGATCCAACGACGCCATTGCCCAGATCCAGGAGGGCATCCTGGTCGATGCCAATCCCGCCTGGCTCGAAGTGTTTGGTTTTACCGAAGCCAGCGCGCTGATCGGTCAGCCGATCATGGATCTGTTCGAAGAATCCACACACGCCGCGCTCAAGGCGGCGCTCACGGCCTGCCTGCAGGGGCGCTGGAGCAATCACACCCTCAAGGCCGGCGCCAAGGTGGGAGACGGCTCGATCGTGGCACTTGAGCTGGTGCTGGCGCTGGGAGAATACGACGATGCGCCGAGCGTTCGGCTGATCGTACCGGCCCACAAACGCGACGAACGTTCGCTGGTGAACGAGCTGGAATCAGCCGTGCACCGCGATCAGGGAACCGGACTGCTCATGCGCCGCCATCTGCTGCACGCGCTGCAGGAGCGCCTGCGCACGCCGGTGGCTGGCGGCGTGCGTTATCTGGTGTGCGTGCGGCCTGACCGCTTCGGCGATATCGAACGAGAAGTCGGCGTGCTCGCATGCGAGCAGTTTCTGATCGCCTTCGCTCATCTGGCGCACTCGCTGCTCGGGCCGAACGATATCGCCGGTCATTTCGGCGGCACCACGTTGCTGTTGCTGCTCGAGCGCGGTAATCCACGGGACGTGGAAGCTTGGTGCGAAAATCTGCTGGATCGGGTCGCCAAGCACCTGTTCCAGTTGCAGGCCGGTGGCGACGGCCTGCACGCGACCTGCAGCATCGGCCTGAGCGTGGTACCGCACGTGTCGCCGGACTTTGACGCCACGGTCATGGATGCTCTCAACGCGCTGCGCCGCGGCCGCGAACGCGGCGGCAACCAGGTCGTGACCGTGGATCGAGCCGACAATGACAGCCGCGTCAAAGGTTACGATCAGGTCTGGGTCAAGCACATCAAAGCCGCGCTGATGGAGAGCCGCTTCCGTCTGGTGCAGCAGCCGATCGCGGCCCTGACCGGTGGCGCGCAGAAAATGTTCGATGTCGCGATTCGCATGCTCGATGCCCAGGGCAAGGAAGTCCTGCCGTCGGAATTTCTGCCGGCGGCTGAACGCAATGACCTGATGAAGAACATCGATCGCTGGGTGCTGGGCGCCTCGCTGTCCTCGATCGCCACCACCAAACCGGATCTGCTGTTCGTGCGTCTGTCGCGCGACAGCGCCTTCGATCCCTCGCTGCTGCCGTGGCTGCAACTGCAACTGCGCTCGACTCAGGCCGAGTCCCAGCGGCTGTGCCTGCAGATCACCGAGGAAGTGGCCAGCACACACGTGAATCAGGCCACGCAATTGATCAGCGCCGTGCGCGCCATCGGCGTGAAATTCGCGCTTGAGCATTTCGGCGGCGGTCGCGATTCGCAGCGCCTGATCACCAGCCTGCCGATGGATTTCGTCAAGATCGACGGCTCGCTGATGCAAGGTCTGGCTGCCAGCGCTCAGCTGCAGCAGCGCGTGCGCGAGATCGCCATGGCCGCCGCCCAGCACAATGTCCAGACGGTAGCCGAACGAATCGAGGACGCCAATACCATGGCGGTCGTGTGGCAGCTGGGCGTGCAATATATCCAGGGCTACTTCGTACACGCGCCAGAAGAGGTGGTGCTCAAGTCGTGAGGCTCGCGGCGTCGCGG
>DASXLF010000533.1:0-2857 GCA_036496405.1 Steroidobacteraceae bacterium
TAGCGGCAATTAACCCTCCCCGCAGCGACAACTATCCTTCCCCACGACAACCCACCCCAGCGACAACTGCGCGGGCAGCGACAATTATCCTTCCCCACTGGATGGACGAACAGTGGGCGTCCCCAGCGGTACACTGGCAACACCTTTCCTAGCAAGGAGTTGCCATGGGTGCAGGACGCCGAGTGAGTGTGGCGCAGATCAGGGAACTGCGGGCTCAAGTACACAAGGGAGCATCGCTGCAGTACGCGGCGATGAAGGCGGGCATGGATCGCAAAACCGCACGCAAGTATCGCGCTGGGAGCGTGGCCGAGCCGCGCCCGCGGACCTGGCGCACGCGGCCGGACCCCCTGCTCGATGTCTGGCCGACGTTGGTGGAACTGCTGCAAGGCGCGCCGCGCCTGCAGGCCAAGACGCTCCTGCAGTGGCTCGAAGACAACCGGCCCGGTCTGGACTGGCAGCGGTCGCGCCGCACGCTCGAGCGGCGTGTACGGCAGTGGCGGGCGCAGCATGGGCCGGCGAAGGAGGTGTTCTTCAGCCAAGAACACCAAGCGGGCCGGCTGGGCGCGTCCGACTTCACGCGGATGGGGCGGCTGGAAGTCACGCTCCAGGGGCAGCCGTTTCCACACCTGATCTACCGCTTCGTGCTGACCTACTCGAACTGGGAACACGTCAGCCTGTGTTTCACGGAGAGCTTCGCCAGCCTGAGCGACGGGATGCAAAACGCACTGGGGGACCTGGACGGTTCACCGCAGCGGCATCGCACCGACCGCATGACCCTGGCGGTCAACCACGAGGGCAGCGCGGACACGTATACGCGGAACTACCTGGCCTTGCTGCTGCATTACGGGCTGGTGGCCGAGGCGACGAACCCGGCGAGTGGTCACGAGAACGGCGACTGCGAGCAAGCGCATCGGCGTTTCAAGGAGGAGTTGGACCAGGCGCTGCTGTTGCGTGGCAGCCGCGATTTTGCGAGTCGCGAGGAGTACTGGGACTTCGTGCTGGCGGTGGTGGCGCGACGGAATGGGCGGCGGCAGGAGAAGTTCGCCGAGGAGAAAGCGGTGCTGCAACCGCTGCCGGCGCAGCGCCTGGAGACGGTCGAGCGGCAGCGGGTGCGCGTCGGCCAGGGCAGCACGATTCAGGTGAAGAAGAACACCTACTCGGTGCCGGCGCGCCTGCTTGGCGAGCAGGTGGAAGCGCGGATCGGTGCGGACGCGATCGAGGTGTGGTACGCGGGCACGCTCGTGCAAACGATGGAGCGACTGCGTGGCCAGGGCAAGCACCGGATCGATTATCGGCATGTGATCGAGTGGCTGGTGCGCAAGCCGGGCGCCTTTGCGCGGTACGTGTTCCGGGAAGAGCTGTATCCGAGCGTGACGTTTCGGCGGGCGTACGATCGGCTGCAGGAGCAGCAGGCGCCACGTGCCGACCGGGAATACCTGCGCCTGCTGCACTTGGCGGCCCAGGAAGGAGAGAGTCGCGTCGAGGCGGCCCTGGTCGAGTTGCTGGAGCAACGACGGCCGTTGACCGAGCAGGCGGTGCGGACGTTGCTGGGCAAGGACACGCCGTTGTCAGTGGCGGCGCAGGTGTCGATACCGGTGGTGGATTTGCAGCAGTACGATGCTCTCTTGGAGGGGAAAGCGGCAGGGAGTGACAGTGACATGTCAACAACGGAAACGAACAAGGAGGTGTGCGATGAGCCAGGACAAGACGGCGGCGCTAACGCGCTGCCTGCAGGAGCTGCGACTGGCAGCGATGCGGCAACAGTACGAGGCGGTGGTGCGGCAGGCGACGGCGGAGTCATGGGGCTATGTCGACTTCCTGCTGGAGTTGGTGCAGCGCGAGTGCCAGCAGCGGCAGCAGCACCGGATCGAGCGGCTGCTGAAAGCCTCGAAGCTGGCCCTGGAGAAGAGCTGGTCGGCGCTGGACCTGAAGCGTCTACCGGCGAAGGTGGCGCAGCAACTGCGGAGCCTGCTGAGCGGCGACTTCCTGGACCGGCGCGAGAACGTGCTGGTGTTCGGCGCGCCGGGCTCGGGGAAGACGCACGCTGTGACCGCGGTGGCGCTGGAGCTGGTCCGCAGCGGCCGGCGGGTGCTGTTCACGAAGTGCAGCCTGCTGGTGCAGGAACTGCTGAAGGCGAAACGGGACCTGGAGCTCAAGGCACTGCTGCGCGAACTGTCGCGCTGGGAGGGCCTGGTGATCGACGACCTGGGCTATGTACAGCAGAGCCGGGAAGAGATGGAGGTGCTGTTCACGTTGCTGGCGGAGCGTTACGAGCGGGGCAGCGTGCTAGTGACGAGCAACCTGGCGTTCTCGCAGTGGGAGCAGATTTTCAAGGATCCGATGACGACGGCGGCGGCGATCGATCGGCTGGTGCATCACAGCGTGATTGTGGAGCTGAACGTGCCGAGCTACCGGGCGGAGGCTGCGAAACGAACCCGTGGGAGCCAGGCGCCGCCGGCGGGCTGAGCAGCAACGACGTTCGAACGGTGCGTCGGCCTGGCTCCGCTACGGTCGTCGTCGCTGCGCTCCGCCGACCTCCGCTGCGCCAGGCCGACGCACCGTTCGGGTCTGCCAGGGCGGCGTGGGGAATCATAATTGTCGCTAATGGGGCAGGTTAGTTGTCGCCGATCAGTTGTTGTGGCGTTACCCGCTTCCACCGGCCTTGGCTGTCCACTCGGTGTGCCGTCCAGTAGGTCAAGCCGTGACTTGACGAGCCGTATGCGTTAATCGCGCACGTACGGATCCGTGGGAGCCCCGGTAGGCAACTACCTGGGGCCACCCGGCCCACTCTCCATGCCGTCGGCAAGCTCCGCACGCATCATGAATGCGTTTGCTCCTCAAAGCAATCATCGAACGG
>DASXLF010000534.1:0-1737 GCA_036496405.1 Steroidobacteraceae bacterium
GACAAAGTTCGAATTCAACAAACACATGATCCAGCACCAGTTCTGTTCGACCTGCGGCATTCAGTCGTTCGCGATCGGGACCAACCCGAAAACCGGGGAAAAGATGGCGGCCATTAATGTTCGCTGCGTGGATGGCGTCGAGGTGGATGCCCTCAAGCAGAGAAAAGTGGACGGACGAAGCTTCTAACCGCGAGCCCCCAAGGCAGCGACGCACTCGCCGCGCTGAAGCGGCTGTGCAACACTCGCGTGCCAAAATCGGCGGCCATCCCTTGAGCCCGGTCCTGCGCCATGAATCGCTTCGAGCCGTTTGCCTTCGTACGCGACCTGGCCACGCGCTGGGATGCGATCGCCATCGTGGTGGTGATCGGCATTCTGACGTTCTTCGCCGAGGCCAGCCGCGGCCTGTTCGCGCCGATCTCGGGCCTGGCGGCCTCGCCGCTGTCGCTCGATCCCTCGCACCTGCCGGTGTACGCCGCCCGCACCACGCTGCGCATGTTCACCGCCCTGGCCCTGTCGCTGGTATTCACTTTCACCTACGCCACCTGGGCCGCCAAGAGTGCGCGCGCGGAAAAACTCCTGGTCCCCATACTCGACATCCTGCAGTCGGTGCCGATCCTGGGCTTCATCTCGGTCACCGTGGTGTTCTTCATGTCGCTGGTGCCGGGACGCGTGCTGGGCGCGGAATTCGCGGCCATTTTCGCCATCTTCACCAGCCAGGCGTGGAATATGGCCTTCAGCTTCTACCAGTCGCTGCGCACCGTTCCGGACGAGCTGTGTGAGTGCTGCGGCTCCTTCCGACTGTCACCGTGGATGCGCTTCTGGCGCCTGGAGGTGCCGTTCGCCATGCCGGCGCTGCTATGGAACATGATGATGTCCATGTCGGGCAGCTGGTTCTTCGTGGTGGCCTCGGAATCCATCAGCGTCGGCCACACCAACATTGCACTGCCGGGCATCGGCTCCTACATCGCGCTGGCGATCGAGCAGGGCAATCTGCACGCCATCTACTGGGCCATCGCCACCATGCTGATCGTGATCCTCTTATACGATCAGCTGATCTTCCGGCCGCTGGTGGTCTGGAGCGATCGTTTTCGCATCGACCAGGAGCTGGGCTCGCGCGCGCCGCGCTCCTGGGCCCTCACCATGATGCAGCGCTCGCGCATCATGGCCGGACTGCAGGCTCTGTTCTTCGCCTTCATCCGCTGGACCAGCCGCAAGGCGCCGCGGCCGCGGAACCTGGCGGTACTGGCCAATGCCGGCACCGGCCAGCGCACCGATCTCTTATGGTTCGTGTTGCTGGTGGTGCTCTTGGCACTGGCGCTGTGGCGCATCGCCGGCATGCTGATCGGCGAAACCTCGGCCAACGAGGCGCTGCACGTCGCTGCCCTCGCGACCATCACCATGCTGCGCGTGCTCATCCTCATCGCCCTGGCCAGCGTGCTGTGGGTGCCGATCGGCATTTGGGTGGGCTTGCGGCCGCGCGCCACGCAGATCGTGCAGCCGGTGGCGCAGTTCCTGGCGGCGTTCCCGGCGAACCTGCTGTTCCCGTTGGCCGTGTTCGGCATTGTGACCTGGAAGCTCAATCCCGACATCTGGCTCAGTCCGCTGATGATCCTGGGCACGCAGTGGTACATCCTGTTCAACGTCATTGCCGGCGCCTCAGCCATGCCCGCGGAGCTGCGCTACGCGGCGCAGAATTTCGGCGTCGGCGGCTGGCTCTGGTGGCGCAAGGTGGCACTG